>JAEYTV010000601.1 GCA_023433855.1 Pseudomonadota bacterium
GGTATCGGGGGTTCGAATCCCTCCTTCTCCGCCATCGTCTCCTTCTAACTAGCTGATCTATATACGGTTTTACGGATCACGCCGTTTCAGGCTGCACCGATGGCTGCACCTTGGGGTAGCTCGTCGCTGTTTAGGGCGTGTCGTGACGAGCGGTTCGCGGTGTCGAGAAAGTCCGCTGCTAGTGCGCTCTGATGTGCGTCGAGCCAAGCTCTCGCAAGTTCGAAATTCGGCACCAGCTTTTTCATGAAGCGCCAGAACTCTGGTGCATGCGACCGGTGCCGTAGATGAGCCAGTTCATGAGCCACGACGTATTCCAGCACCTTGCTCGGCGCGAATATGAGATGCCAGTTGATCAGGACATTGCCTTCCGGCCCGCATGATCCCCAGCCACGCGCCATGTCCGCTACGCGGATCGACCGAGGGACGAGGTCAAACTGTCTTCCGTAGGCATCCGCAATCTCCTTCACGTCGCGGCGGACGCGCTGCTTCATCCAGAGCTTGAGTTCGGTGGCAACAACACGTTCGGGCTCGTCGCTTGTCCAATGCGGCAGATCGACCACGAAGCCATTGCGGTAGGTGATGGCAATATGTTCGGCGTCAGTGCGACGCACGGTCAGCGGCATCTTCCGTCCGCGATATGGTATCTTTGAGCCGGTCATGAAGCGGGGTACGGCGTGGCGATTGGCGGTGATCCGCTCCATCTCGCGAACGGTGTTGAATACCCACTGCCGCTTGCGCTCCAAGAAACGCTTGATGTCGTCGTCGTTGTCGCTCGTCAGCGCCAGCACCTCGACATGGCCCGGCGTGATGGTGATGCGGCGCTCCGATGCTACAGCCGAGCGGCGCAGCTCGTAGACGATTTCCTTCCGACCTATTCGGAGCGTCGGCATCAGGCACCGCCTGCATAGGCTCGGGTGGCGAACTCCTCGACCTTCTCTCGGATTGCCTTGGTCTCGCCGATGCCGTGCTCGGTCAGTATGCGCCGGACGTGCTGGCGCAGGGATCGAAGGTAGGCGTCCATATGGGCGAAGGCTGGCTGGGTCGCGGCGGCTTCTGCATAAACCTCGCCTATGGCGGTGGCAGCGTCCTGCAATACAGCATGATCGGTATCGGGCACGATGTCCTCGATGATGCGCAGGATCGAGAAGGCGTTGTCGTCCATGCCAAGCTCGGCGTGCGCGCCCTTTTCAGCATGAATGTCGCCGGTCAGTCCTTCGAACTCGCGCAGGCCATCGGCGGCGGCAAGTTGACCCTCCTCGAAACGGCGGATGATCTCCAGCACACGTTCAGAAAAGCGACCGTACTGCGCGGAGTTCTTGTCCACCAGTTCGCGCGTGACGCGGCGAAGCTCGGCAGATTTGCGCACGAACGCTTCCTGCAGCTCGCCCTCGGTCTTTTCCTCGGTCGCGAAATCGTCGGCGAACTCGGGATCGGTGATGTTGCGTAGCCGGATTGTGGTCGACAGGCCAGTGACGTGGACATGCCGTTCCAGCATTTCCCTGATCTTGCCGGTGTAGCTCCGGTGATCAAGGCTCTCGTCCTTGGAGATCGCTTGCGTCGCTAACCGCAGGAAGGCGGCAGCCCATTTGACCTCGGCGTTGAAGTCGAGAATGGCCGGATCGGGCGACAGGTCGCCATACACCTTGATGAAGGAGCGGGTCAGGCGCTGAAGGTCAAGCCAGTCATCTTCCCTGCCATCAGCGGCGATCTTGGCGGCAGCGTAGGCCGCAGCCTTCTCGTCCATGCCCTCGAGGTCCATGGCGCGCTTCTGCGCCCGGTAGCGGGCGTGCGCTTCCTTGAGGTCGTTGCGCAGGATAGCGATGTCGCGCATCGCGTTTTCGACATCCTCTGAGCGGTAGGACTGCAGCGCCTCGTCGAGATGGTTGGTGAGGCCGATGTAATCGACGATCCGCCCATTAGGCTTCTCGATCTCGCCCCCGTCCTGCAGTTGGATCGTGCAAGTGCGGTTGGTCCGGGCGATGGCTTGGAGCAGGTTGTGCTCCTTCAGCGGCTTGTCGAGGTACATGACGTGCTCGATGGGCGCGTCGAAGCCGGTCAGCAGCTTGTCACAGACGATCAAGAAGCTCGGCTCCTGCCTGAACGCCTTGAACCGCTTCTTCACGTCCTTCTCGGCCGCATCGTCCAGGTAGTGCACCTCCAGCTCGGCCCGCAGTGCGGCGACCTCCGGCTTTTCGCTGGGTTTGTTGTCCTCTTGGCTCTTGGAATAGACACAGGCAATCATGGCGTCGGCCTTGGTCCTCGCCGCCTCGCCATCCATGCCGCTTCGCTCCAGATCGGCGGCGAGCACGGCGGAGAGCGCGGCCCGGTAAAGGATCACCGCTTCGCGATCCACGGCAACAATCTGGGCCTTGAAGCCATCCGGCTGGCAGACGGTCTTAAAGTGCTCCCAGATGTCCAGCGCGATAAGCAGGATGCGTTCCGGGTGCTTGGCAATGGTGGCGACCGTTAGCCCCTTACGCTTTAGGTCCTCGCGCTTATCATCGGGCAGGTCCACGAACCAGCGGTCGAACAAAATATCGATCTCGGCTTCGTTGATCGCCCAGTCGGTCTTCCGGCCTTCGTAGAGAATTGGCACGGTTGCGCCGTCGCGCACCGCGTCGTCGATCCCGTATTTATCGAGATAGCCTTCGCCTGCGATGCTGAACCGGGCGTATGTGTCCTTGTCGGTCGATTTGATAGGCGTGCCGGTGAAGCCGTAGAAATGCGCGTCAGGCAGTGTCGCTTGCAAGAACGCGCCCAAATCCTTCTCCTGCGTCCGGTGGCATTCGTCGACCAGCACTATCCAGTTGGCCGAATTTGGGATCGCCTCCTTCGACCCAGCGAACTTGAAGATGGTGGAGAGCAGGATTTGCCCGTTGCCTCCCCGGTTCACAGCCTCGCGCAGCGCAGCGACCGATCCGCACTGCGTCGGGTTGGGCAGACCACAGGCGACGAAGGTCCTGCTGATCTGGTCGTCGAGATCGATCCGGTCAGTCAGCACGAGGATGTTGGGGTTCGCCAGCGCCGGCGCATCAAGCGTCAAGTGGGTTTTTAGCTTCAGGGCGAGGAACACCATGGTCAGGCTCTTGCCCGACCCCTGCGTGTGCCAGATTAGGCCTCTGCGATGCTGTCCTTCGGCAACCCGATCCACTGCCTTGTTGACGGCGCGAAACTGGTGATAGCGGCAGACCTTCTTGATCTTGCGGCCCGTTTCCGGATCGGTCTCGAATACGATGAAGTGCGCCAGAAGATCGAGCAGGCGCGAGGGCTCGCATAGACACGATAAGTCCTTGGTGAGATCGTCGGCGAACTCGCCCCGATGACGAGGCCATGTGTCCGGCCACGGGGCATAGAACTGCGAGGGCGCACCTGTCGCGCCATAGAGCGTGGCCATGCCGTCGGTGACGAGGTTGAAGGCGTTGGAATAGAACAGCCGGGGAATGTCCCGCTCATACTGCTTGATCTGCTCGAACGCTTCCTCCGCCTTGGCGGTGGCCTTCAGGGGCGACTTCGCCTCGATCACCACCAACGGGATGCCGTTCACGAACAGCACGATGTCGGGAACACGCGGGCGCTGGGAGGCGACACGGAACTGGCGAACGACATGGAAGCGGTTGCGGTCTGGCTGCTTGAAGTCGATCAAGGTGATCGGACGATCTCGGTTCTCGCCGGACAGGCGGCGGGAATAGCCGCCACGCAGCTTGCGCTGCCATTCCTCGTTGTCGGACAGGGTGGCGAGATCATTATAGACGGCCTCGGCATCCTCCGCGCCGATCCCATTTATCTCGCGCAGCGTGTCCACCAGCACGGGCTTGAGAATTACGCGGTTTTCTTCCTGCCGCATTGCCAAGGCAATGTCTGACGATAGCGGTTGCCAGCCCAGCGTTTCCAGCATGTCTAGCGCTGGTTTCTCGGCAAGGCGGTATTCGCTCATGCAGGCACCGGCACGCGACCGGAGAGGAGGTCAAACAACAAGGCGCGCTTCGTCGCCAGAAGTCGTTGCGTCGTTTGTTCTGCGGCAGAGATGCTCTTCTCCTGCGCAAAGAGCTGATCCGCAATCTCAACCTGCTTATGCAGATCCGGAACAGGAATAGATTTTTCCTTCAATAGCTTGAAGTGCCGGGCATACCCCTCTCCGCGAAGGTCCAGCGACTGCAGCGCATAATAGAGATAGCGGGCATCTACTCCGGGAGCCGAGGTCATGCATTGCGTGCCATCCGCGCCGATCGCGAACGGGAAATCGACAAATTTCAAAATGCGCGTGTGGTCACCGAATACCACCACCGGCAGGGCGTAAGGCCAAAGCGCCGCCGCATCATCAGTATAGCCGCATATGAATGCTGCACCTTGGTCAATGATTGGAAATGCTCCTTCGTCAAGGTAGTCGGAAGTTTGGAGTTTCGTAATCGTGTGACCCCTGTTCTTCGTTATCGCGTTGGCCACAATGATCTCGTCAACGTCTCGGCGGGCACTTTCCAGTAGCTCATCGCGGATGCTCGCAAAAACCTGCCGCGTCGCCTTTAGCGCTTCGCCAGTCGCGGCAATCGCCTCATCTACCGACCGTAGCACCTCGGCAATCCGTCGCTGCTCGTCGAGAGGAGGCAGGCATATAGACCGCTCCTCCATCGCTCCTTTCGTAACGTGGATCATTGTCGAGCCACTTCCGTGGCTGCTTTTGATCTGTTCGACGTCCCACTCAAGGAAATAAAAAAGAAAATCCCGGTCAATCACTCTAATGTCTGGTTCTAACTTCCAGATGTGATAGTGGTAGATGACCTTTCCACCTTGCCAAATTCTAGGGCCAAAGGATGCTGACCATGCATATAGCAGGTCTCCGTCGTCGCAATATTTTTCGGGCCCAAGTTCCAGCGTCGAATAATACCACTTGTCGTTTGTAAAGAAGTTCCCGACCCTCAAGACCGGATAGGTGCCGCCATCGAGGAGCTCGTCCTTCTTGTAGGCCCGGCCGTTTAATAGCCGACAAACCTCTCCAAGTTTCCTGTTCTCCCATCGATTAGGAAGCAAAGCCGAGCCTCTTCATGTGTCCGAACATGACTGCCTCGGCTTCGTTGCGCTTGGCGATCAGGTCTTGAAGCGTGGCTACCTCCGCCGCTACATCAACGGTTTCGGCATCCGCGTCGGTTTGCACGTAGCGGGTGATGTTGAGATTGTGGCCGTTCGCGGCGATCTCCTCGACCGGGACGACGCGGGCAAGCTTATCGATGTCGGCAAAGCCATGGACGGCATCTGCCAGCACATGCACATGCTTGTCGGTCAGGAAGTTCTGCGCCTTGCCCAGCTGGAAGGTGGCATCGCCGTTGACGATCAGCACCTTCCCTTTGCGCTCGGCGGGCTTGTTCTTGCGGCACACCAGCACGGCGGCAGGGATACCCGCTCCGTAGAACAGATTGGGAGCAAGCCCCACTACCGCCTCAATCACGTCTGCGGCCAGCATGGCCTCCCTGATCCGCCCCTCTGCCCCGCCACGGAACAGGACGCCGTGTGGCACGACCACCGCCAGCATCCCATCGTCCTTCAGGCTGGCGAGCATATGCTGAACAAAGGCTAGGTCGCCGTAACCCTTTGGCGGGCATCCATAAACATCGCGCCCGAACGGATCGCCGTTCTGCCAGACCTCGTAGCCCCATACCTTTTCAGAGAACGGCGGATTGGCCAGCACTCGGTCATAGGCTCCGATGCCCCCAACGAACTCGCGGGCCTTGGGGTCGTATCGCTTGGGAGATAGGATCGTGTCGCCCTTGGCGATGAAGGCGTCGTCCACGTTGTGCAGGAACAGGTTGATCTGCGCGATGCCCCACGTGGCGAAGTTCTTCTCCTGACCATAGAGCGACAGCGTTCGGGCATCCTTGCCCAGATCCTTCAGATACTGGACTGCCTCCAGCAACATGCCGCCGGAGCCGCAGGTCGGGTCGTAGATCGACATGCCGGGACGAGGCTCGACGATCTCGACCATGAGGCGGACGATCTGCCGGGGCGTATAAAACTCGCCGCCCTTTTTGCCCGCGCCCTCGGCGAACATCTTGATGAGGTAGAGATAGGCATCGCCCAGCATGTCGGCGGGCACATCGGCATTGCGCAGCCGATGCTTCTCGAAATGAGCGAGCAGCTTTTCCAGAAGGGCGTCAGAAAAGCGATCCTGATTGGCGAAATCCACATCGCCGAACACACCACGCAACCGCAGGTTCGCATCTTCGATAGCCGCTAGCGCATTGTTCAGCCGCTGGCCGATCTGCGTTGCGCGCTGCCTCACGGCCTCCCAGCGGTGCTCCTTGGGAATGTGGAAGCGGTGCTCGTCTGGGTCAGCGGCTTCCTCGCGGTCGCCAGTCTCAGCCAGAAGCGCCTCGAACTCCTCGTCCCACACGTCGCAGAGACGCTTATAGAACAGCAGGCCGAAAATATACTGCTTGTAGTCGGCGGCATCGACTGTGCCGCGAAGGATGTCTGCCGCGCCCCAGAGGTGGCGCTCAAGCGCCTGCTGAGAAAGTCTCGCCATGAAAACCGCTTATCCGATGAAACTGATGCCAACCTGACGACGCAGTTGTACCTCATAGGCATCGGGGACTATTCGGTCTAGTTCCCGTGCGTTCATTAGGGCCCCACATTTGATGCCCAGCCCCCGCCTGCCGATGATGGCGGGGGAGCGGTTAGGCGCTAAACAGTTGAGCCAAGAGGCGTCGGCGAAACGGAGATTTCATCTTGTGCTCTTCTGTGGCAGGCACCGCCGTTCATCAGCTTCACATCATTGAGTGCAGGATGGCCTGCATGTGCTCTTGCAAATCCAGTTCTCCACGGGCCTCGACGGCGAGCAGATAATTCGCCTTGGTCCGGCGGTCATCTCGGCTGAGCACCGAATAGGAGCAGACGGCCAGCAGCGCCTTCTGCTCGACCTTGTCGGCCTGATCGCGGCAATGTTTGCTGCTACCCACTCGATGAACAACACGGTGGAATTCGGCATAGGCCGCCTCATGTGCCGCGATCAGCGTATGCAGCTTCGGCGAGGCCGCGGTGCCGGCGGATACTGGGTTGGTCGCAGCGGCCGCGCCGGTGAGGAAGACAAAAGAACGACGGGTGATCGCGGGCATAAACTATCCCTCCTCGCTACTGACCATGGCTGAGTTCGTAGCACCATCGTTGGCGGGCGCCGATCTGGTCCGGCGTTGTCTGCTGACAGGGCTGTCAGCAATGCGAGGGCGCCTCGCAGGGGCCCCACTTTCGACCCCCATCCCGGCCTGCCGAAGATGCCGGGGGTGGGGAGCTTGATCACAGCTCGCATCCAACTACTGCTCCGTTCGCTGGAAGCAACTAGCTGGCAAGTGCTATGAATGTGACCCTAACCAGTGGGCGACGGGGTGCACTCATGTTCGAATTGAATGCCGCAAGGTTTTTCGACGCCATCTTAGAGGTGCAGCGCCTGCGGGTCGTTATCGACGCCACTTTCGACGAGGAAGGCAGGAAGGCTGACGTTGATACTGCACGCCCCAACCTCCTGAGGAGCTTCCAAGAACTCCACGATGCGGTGAGTTCTGTAGGGGCTGAGGTGGCAGCCATGGCTGCGCAGCGAATGATTGATCGGCTGGCTGATCAAGAGGAAAAGCCGAAGGTCAGCGACATCAGCAATTGCATCGCGGACGTCCAAAGCCGTTTCCGTGACGAATGCCAACTGGTCTCCTTCCTCATCCTCAACAGGCAGCAGAAGAACTTCTTTGCGCCGGCAAACAAGCTTGTCGATGACTGGGACATTCAGCGAATTTTTCCTGACGCGGCTCGCGAGATTGAGGAGGCTTGCAAGTGCTTGGCGCTGCGGCGTCCTACCGCCGCCGTATTTCATGCCATGCGCATGTTGGAGATCGCGATCCGAAAACTCAGTGAGCTTCTGGAAATCCCTGAGCCAACCAAGCCTGTTGAGCGGAACTGGGGCGTCATCTTAGGTAAAATCAAGGAGCGGATGGATGTGAAGTACCCGGCGGCAAGTCGCGTCGATCCGCAATCCGCGGGGGCTGGATTTGAGCGAATTTACGCCTCGCTTGATGCCGTAAAAAATCCGTGGCGCAACGGCACTATGCACGTCGAAAGCTTTTACACCGAATCTGAGGCCATCCATATCGTGAGGTGCGTGGCAGTGCTCTTCCAGAACTTGGCTGCATACTCCGAGCCGGACGAGGTCAAGCCGCCAAAAGAGCAGGATGTCTTTAGCTAATTCCTCAGCGTACTCTGGCTTCAGTTGCTGTCGGCAATTCCAAAATGCGGGGGCGATAACTCCCTACCGTCGACATCCTCAATCCACACGCGCTTATAGCCGGCCGACACGAAGTGATTGTAAATCTCAACGACCCGCTCTGGCGTGTCGCATAAAGTCGGCGCCGTCGACGCCTCGCCGGCTGCCCCAGTTGGCTTTGCCATTACCTTCCAAGTCATGACTTGCCCCTCCCTTGCCTCCCGGAAAGATACAACTGCCCGTCGCAGCCTGACAAGCGGCAGCGGACGGTCGGGGGGTACCTGTCGTCAAGACGCTATTGCGTCCGCTTCCTTGCCCGCTGCAGGTTGCCGAGCAGCGTGCCTTCCGGCCAGAGCCTCTCTGTCTCCTCGGCCGGCGCACGGTCGGCACTCGTGTCAGCATTAGGGTCAGCCGGTGCCGGCTGGGTATCGAGGGCCGGCGTTATAGGCATCAGTTCGGCTCCCCGTGTCAGCATGCGCTTCACCGCCATGGGCGTATAAGGCGTGCCAGCGCTCGATAGATGGCCTGCCTCGGCAAGCGCGGCGGCAACCTGCGCCAGTGACCGCCGCGCGCCGTTGACAGGATACCTGCGAAGTTTCTTCGCCAAGGCGATCATCTCCGGACCGCCTTCCAACTCGGCGTAGTTCAGCCGACCACCAACCTTACGGCCTGTCTCGCGCCGCTTGCGCTCGCGGGCACCTCGCAGCTTCTCGACCAGCATCGCCTTTTCGAACTGGGAGACAGCGCCGAGCACCTGACGAATAAGGTTGGCGGTCGGCGTGTCGGCCACAAAGCTTTCCGGGCTGTCGACCGCGATCAGTTCTATCCCTCGCGCCTTCAGCATCTCAAAGCCCGTCTCCTGCACGATCAGATCACGAGCGAAGCGGCTGGCTGTCTCGACAAGGATAGTCCGCACACCATTCGACAGAAGTCGCTCCAGCATCGAGGAGAAGCCGGGGCGCGCCGTGATCGGATCGGCACCGCTGACCGCCGCATCGTAGTAGCTGTCCACGATCTCGTAGCCGGCCTGCCGGGCGAAGTCCTCGACTGCCTGACGCTGCCGCCGTTCGCTGTCCTTGTCCGCGCCCACATTCGCCGCAGAACTGGTGCGGAGGTAGGCCACAGCTTTTGTCAACGCCTTACCGTTCATAGTGTTGCGATCCGTATCTATATCGTTTGCCTGAGCAATTGATATGGATATCGCATGCGACCGCGCCAAATGCAATCCTGCGCAGTGCGCATTGGATAGGGAAACCGGGGCTTCTATCTAATACCATATTTGCAGCATCACCGGAGATGACCCAAGGCATGGCTGCGAGCGCGTCGGCGACATCGGTATCGGCGTTGGCAGGCAGCGGAGGCGAATGCGGTCGTTGGGGATAGGCACCGGCATCATTGGCGCGTTCGTGGTCGGCTGCCAGTGGCGGCCTCTATGAAGCGGCAGATGCTGGCCGAGTATCGCATGCCGCGTGGCGATGCGGACCGGGCGGCGACAGCACGCCGCTTCACTCCCGATGGTAGACGTATCGTGCAACGTGAACAATTTACCACCCCCACCCCCCTTGGTGGCGCGCACGTACGTTGTTTATCCCCTTTTCCATACCTATTCGGCTGTTCTCAGGGCCCCAATGCTTCGCAGCCACCTGCCTTCTTGGTCTTAGGTCTTGGTTTAGGTCTCGGTATATCGATACGGTATCCAGCGATGAAAGCTTGCTATCGATAGGGTAGGCATAGCGTATCCATAGCGTTTCCCGCTCATCTACTGGATTGTCCTCGAAGGAACGGTGTCTGGCTGAGACGCTCGGTTGGCTCGCGTGGAAAACGGGCATTGCGCGCGACCGCGTTTACTTCGCGCTCCACGTCTATAGCGCGGGTCTTCCTTGCCAGCCTGACTGCCTCAATCTCGTTGAGCGCATCTTGGGCCTTGATACGGAGGCGATCTGACGGGATATCGGCGAGGAGCCTAGTGGTACCCAACGCATGTTTATCGTTAGTGGTCGGGTTGTGCTTAAACCACAGATCGATCCAGACGACGCTGTGGTCTGGGTCGAAGTCGATCATACCAGCTTCAATGACTTCAGAGCGGGCAGCCCGATAGGTTTCGGCGTCCCAGCAGAGATCAGTGCACGCATATCCGTCGGGCAGCACATAACAACCTGCGCTCGTCACATGGGCGTTGGAGCAAAGGTAAATGAACACGATCTTTCCCTTGTCGCTAAGAGAGAGAAATCTCGCTGAACTCCATAGGGCTGGGCTAATCTTGTTGAAGACGCGGCCAATCATTTCCGCCTCCGAAGAGTGCAGTCTTCTTCGTGCGCTCAAACCGCAGCCGCTTAGGCAGCCTCATCGCGAACCGGCAGGCTGCGAAGGAACTCCTCCGCGTCGGAAGAACAAATCAACACACGCCGGCCGGACTTGCGTGCCTTCAGACGACCGCTTTTCATGTACGCAAATACCTGCGTCCTCGCGATCCCAGTCGCACGGACGAACTCGGAAATCGTGTAGCTAAGCTTGTCGGGGGAAAGCATGACGGAACTCCGGTGGATCGAGTTGAACCCGTCAAACACACTAAGCCCGCTTATCGGCCTGTGGACAAATTTGTCCGATCGGCTCGGAGGCGAAGCAGCGTTTTGAAACTAAGTACGACGCCCTGATACCCGAGGCGACACAAATCATTCTGTGGAAAACTCTCCGGCTGACTTAAGCTGACCTGTACCGCTCCATGGCGACCACACGGCCCGCCGCCCCATCGATGTAGTCAGCCCAGTCCTCCATCAACCACCGCCGCTTTTCCAAAGCGTCCGTCCTGCGATAGGCCTGCTCGGCCTTGTCGCCGATGACATGGGCGAGGGCGGCTTCGATGACCTCCCGCTGGTGATGCGTCATATCGGCTGACCAATCCTTGAACGTCGCCCGAAAACCATGAATGGTGAACTGCGGAAACTTCATGCGTTCTTGCAGCAGGGCGTCCATCGCGTTCGTCGAGAGAGGCTTCCCGACCTTCTGTCCGCCGAATACGAAGCCGTCGTCAGACAATCGCGTCTGGTGTTGCTCGCGCAGAATTTCCAGCGCTCGCTTCGGTAGCGGTACCCGATGATCGCGTTGCGCCTTCATGCGAGCCGCAGGTACCGTCCAGATTTTGGTTTCGAAGTCGATCTCAGGCCAACGCGCGCCGTATACCTCGCCCGAACGAGCGGCGGTCAGGATCGTGAACTCCAAAGCCTTCGCCGCGACCGCCGAACGATCACGCAATCGCGCCATCAATTCGGGTACGTTGGTGTAGGGCATCGCCGCATGGTGGCCGCGCTGAAGCCTTTGACGGGGTGGAAGCACATTAGAGAGATGCCCACGCCACAGGGCAGGATTGTTGCCCTTGCGCACGCCCTTGGTCATGGCATAGGCGAACACACGCTCGATCCTTCCCCGAATGCGAGACGCCGTCTCGGCCTTCGTGGCCCAGATAGGCTTCAAGATCGCCACGATGTCGTCGGTGGTGATCTTGTCTATCGACTTGTCAATGATGGGGCCACAATAGCCGCCGGCGATTAGATTTCCGTCGTCGCCGCGCCGGCGCGAAAGGGTATAAAACCATTGATCGCGGTGCTTGGCGTTCCGCCAAGGCTCGCTCATCGAGGCCAAGAATTCGTCTGCCATCTGACCGAACGTTGAAGCCTTCGCCTTGCGGCTGACAGCACGCGGATCGTTGCCGGCTGCCTTTGCACGCCGCAGATCAATTGCCTTGTTGCGGGCTTCGGCGAGGCTGACCGTCGCGTAGGAGCCGAGGCCGATAGCTCGCCTCATCCCGTCGATATTCGTCATGAAGAGCCACGATTTAGAGCCGGACGGTTTGATCTCAAAATAAAGACCGCCGCCGTCGCTGTAACGGCCGGGGTCGCGAAGCGACTTAACCCGGCGGTCGGTCAGTTTGTTTTGCATATACCGATCCTTTTCGGCTGCACTTTTGGCTGCACTTTTGGATCGGGATTATACAGAACTCGTTCGAAACGTACAGATCTGTAGATGCCATAACATACGGTAACTATTAGCTTTTCCGGCATCGTCTGGAACTGTACGGAACCGTAGTGTGGCGGCCTCCTTCTCCGCCATCTCCCCAGATGCAGTCCGCCTTCTGCTACCCTCAGCCCGAACCGTCCTGCAGGCGGCCGGGCTTGCCGCCGGTGCGCAAGGCAGAATGCTGCGTGCGAATGCGTTGGTCCAAGCGGGCAATGCCGATTACGCCACGTAATGTCGCAATCGGCCTTGTTCCCTGCAGTGCGTTGCGGTCAGTATCCCGTGACAAAATAATGCGTGCCACAAACAGAGTGAGGAACCGAGATGTCGACTGAACTTGAATTTCTGAGCAAATGCGTCGCCGGGGGACGCCTGACCAGGCGAGACTTTCTGGGGAGGGCGGCGGCATTGGGTGTGACGGCAGCCGCCGCGAATTCCCTGCTGGCCGGCGCCGTTCACGCCGCAGGACCGGTCAAGGGCGGTATCCTGAAAGCCGGGCTGCAGGGCGGCGAATCGTCCAACGTGCTCGACCCGGCGCTGAACCTCAGCCAGGTCAATTTCAACTTCGGCAAGTGCTGGGGCGAACTTCTGGTCGAACTCGCTCCCGATGGAAGCCTTGAGAACCGCATAGCGGAATCGATCGGTTCGTCTGACGACGCCAAGGTCTGGACGATGAAGATCCGCAAGGGAATCGAATTTCATGACGGCAAGACCGTCACGCCGGCAGACGTCGTCGCGACGCTCGAGCGCCATGCAGACGAGGCATCCAAGTCCGCGGCCCTAGGCATCCTGCAAGGCATCGAAAAGATGGAGGCGAGCGGCGACGAGGCCATCATCACGCTCAAGGAAGCCAACGCCGACTTCCCCTACCTGATGGCCGACTACCACCTCGTCATCCAGCCGAACGGCGGCAAGGACAATCCGAACGCCGGCATCAGCGCTGGTCCCTACAAGGTGACGGTCGACGAGCCCGGCGTGCGCTACGGCGGCGAGAAGTTCGCCAACTACTGGCAGGGCGATAAGCTCGGCCATGCCGACCAGGTCGAGATCATCGTCATCAACGATCCGACGGCGCGCACGGCGGCATTGCAGGGCGGTCAGGTCAACATGGTCAACCGCGTCGAGCCGAAGATCGTCGACCTGATCAAGCGGGTGCCGGGCGTCACCGTCCAGACCGCGTCGGGCCGCGGCTTCTATCCGTTCAACATGTTCTGCGACACCGCGCCTTTCGACAATAACGATCTCCGGATGGCGCTGAAGCTCGCGATGGACCGCGAGGAACTGCTAGAGAAGATCCTGCGCGGCTATGGCACGGTCGGCAACGATTTCCCGATCAACGAAGCCTATCCGCTGTTCTCCTCCGACATCGAGCAGCGCAAGTTCGATCCGGATGCCGCCGCCGCGGCATACAAGAAGTCGGGCCATTCCGGCTCGATCCTGCTGCGCACCTCCGACGTCGCCTTCCCGGGCGCCGTGGATGCCGCCCAGCTCTACCAGCAGAGCTGCGCCAAGGCCGGCATTACCATCGAGATCAAGCGCGAGCCGGGCGACGGCTACTGGTCCGAGACCTGGAACAAGCAGCCCTTCTCGCTCTCCTATTGGGGCGGCCGGGCGACGCAGGACCAGATGTATTCGACCGCCTACGTCTCCAACGCCGACTGGAACGACACGCGCTGGAAGCGTCCGGAATTCGACAAGATGGTGATCACCGCACGCGGCGAGCTCGACGCGGACAAGCGCAAGGCCATGTATCGCGACATGGCGGTCATGATGCGCGACGAGGGCGGGCTGATCGTGCCGTTCTTCAACCAGTACATCGACGCCAGCGGCAAGGGCGTGCAGGGCTGGGTGGCCAATCCCGCGCAGGAGATGTGCAACGGGCACGCGCTCGTGATCTGCTGGCTCGAAGCCTAGTCTGGACAGGAAGGGGCCGGCAAGAACCGGCCCCTTCGCTACCACCCATGTCGACGCAACCCTCAGGTCACCTGGCAGGCAGATCATGTCCTCTCCGATCCTGAAGTTGGTCGTCCAGCGCATTGCGATGGGCGTCGTTCTTCTTTTCGCCGTATCCATCCTCATCTTCGTCGGCACGCAGGTCCTGCCCGGCGATGTCGCGCAATCGATCCTCGGCCAGTCCGCGACCCCCCAGTCGCTCGCAAATCTCCGCGCGCAGCTCGGCCTCGACCAGCCAGCCTATGTCCGGTACTTGACCTGGCTCGGCGGCGTCTTGAGCGGCGACCTCGGCACCGCGCTGACCAGCGGCCAGGACATCGCCAGTTCGATCGGCACCCGGCTGAAGAACACGCTCTTCCTGGCCGCCTGCGCGGCGATCGTGGCCGTGCCGCTCGCCATCCTGCTCGGCCTGCTCGCAGTGCGCTACCGCAACGGGCCGATCGACAAGGCGATCTCGGCCTTCGCGCTCGCGTCGACGTCGTTCCCGGAATTCTTCATCGGCTATCTGCTGGTCTTCTTCTTCGCCGTGAAGTGGCAGATCTTCCCGGCCATCTCGACCGTCTTCGACGGCATGAGTTTCGGCGAGCGCCTCATGGC
>JAEYTV010000636.1 GCA_023433855.1 Pseudomonadota bacterium
GAACAACGCTGTCTACACCGCGTGCCTTCCCTGCGCCGAAACGCCTGGCAAGGCGCCGCTCTGGCAGGTCAAGGCAGAGCGGGTAATCCGCAACGGCCAGACCCATACGATTCGCCTTGAGCGCGCCCAGTTCGAACTCTTCGGGCTTCCCATCGGAAGATTGCCGTTCGCCATCGAAGTTCCCGACGAAACGGTCGAGCGGAAATCCGGCCTGTTGTTTCCACGATTCAGTGCGAGCGACAATCTCGGCTTCGGCGTGACGGTACCTTACTATCACGTCTTTTCGCCCAGCATGGATGCGACGATCAGCCCAACCTATTACACCACCCAGGGGCTGCTGCTGCAGGGAGAGATCCGCAACAGGTTCGAGAACGGTGACCACGTCTTCCGGTTCGCAGGCATCCACCAACGCGATCCCGGGGCCTTCGACCCCAATACGAGCGATCGTGACGCGGACAGCCGTTTCATGGCCGCCTCCGCCGCAGAGTTCCAGATCAATCCTCGCTGGACGTTCGGCTGGGATGTCATGGTCCAGAGCGACAACAATTTTTCTCGGACCTACAATCTCACCGAGGTGGACGACGATACTTTCACGAACGATCTCTATCTGACGGGGCTCGGAACGCGGAATTACTTCGACCTGCATGCCTATTACTTCAACGTCCAGGACGATGCCGTTCGAAGCACCCTCGAAGAGCAGCAGGCGATCGTCTATCCTTCGCTGGACTACAGCTACTACGCACCGGAGCCAATCCTCGGGGGCGAATTGTCGATCAACGTCAATTTCACCAACCTGTCCCGTCAGCGGGATGACTGGTATGCCGAGGGCACGACCGACCGGTTCCCTGGCCTGGAGGGAAGCTACAGCCGCATTACGGCCGAGGCGGAGTGGAAACGTACCTTCAATGCCTTCGACGGCCTCCTGCTGACGCCTATCCTGGCTGTGCGCGGCGATGGCGTGCGGCATACCGCCTCGAGTGTGCCGGCGCCCGCCATCTATACCGGCGACCTTGAGCCCGAGGGCACCGATGGTCGCTACATGCTCACCGCCGGCCTTGAAGCGCGCTATCCGATCCTGATGACCTATGGCGACAGCAGCCATATCATCGAGCCCATCGCCCAGATCTTCGTTCGGCCCGACGAGCAACTGGCCGGCCGCCTGCAGAACGAGGATGCCCAGAGCTTCGTCTTCGACGCAACGTCGCTGTTCGAACGCGACAAGTTCTCGGGGTATGACCGCATCGAAGGCGGCACGCGCGCCAATGTAGGCCTGCGCTATACGGGCAGCTTCGCAAACGGCATTGGCGTGCGCAGCATCGTCGGCCAGTCTTATCAACTCGGCGGATTGAACTCTTTCTCGACCGACGACTTGGTCCACGCCGGTGCCAATTCGGGTCTTGAAAGGGATGTGTCGGACTACGTCGCGATGGCGGCGGTGGATCTGCCGCAGGGCTTCACTGCCGGCGTCAGTGCCCGGCTGGATGAAAAGACGCTTTCAATCGAACGGACCGATGCATCGCTGACCTATACGACGCCGCGGGTGCAAGGAACGCTCGTCTATACCAAGGTCGGCCCGCAACCGGAATATGGTTCGGCAGATCCTGTAGAAGTGCTGAAGCAGACCACGCAGTTCCGCATCAACGAAAACTGGGCGATCGCCGGAACGGCGACATGGGATCTCGATGATCAGCGGATCGTCCGGCGCGGCATCGGCATCAGCTATGCGGATGAATGCACCATCTTCACCATCGCTTATACCGACAAGCCGCAGGGTGAAGTTGCCAACGACTGGACCGTCAGCGCACGTCTCAGCTTCCGCACGCTCGGTGACATCAACATCGGCTCTGACACGGCAGATTACGATCAGGCGTACCAGTTCCAGTAATATGGCCCTCCCCATCTTGACTGCACGTGACGCGGGTTTGCGCCCGCGTCATTGTTTCGCCGCAAGAACTGTGCAATCGAACCCAATTATTGTATGAGTGCGAGCCGGTCGGATGGAGAGCCGATCGGAGGTGAAAGGGATCTGTGTGATGTTTGCATTGGGTGGAACGCGCAAGCTCGCGCTCGCAGCGGTCGTGCTGGCCGCTTCCGTCGTCCTTCAGCCGGGGGTCCAGCAGGCAAGAGCCGCCAGCGAAATTGCGGCAGTCGTCAACCGGACGCCGATCACCACGAACGATGTCGCCCGGCGGGCCGCCTTCCTGCGCCTGCAGAGACAGAAGGCCGACACCAAGACCGCTCGCGAAGCCATGGTCGACGAAATTCTCAAACGGCAGGAAGTTGCCCGGGTCCGGATGTCGGTCAGCACCGAGGACGTTGAAAGGTCCTTCGAGCGTTTCGCCGCCGGCAACAAGATGAATACCCAGCAGATGGGCCAGATCCTCGAACGGGCGGGCGTCGGCGTGGAGCATTTCAAGAACTACATCGCAGTCCAGATGAGTTGGCCGCGCGTGGTCAATGCCCGCTTCGGCGGCGGCCGCAGCCGCATGTCGAACCAGGAACTCGTGACCCGCATGATGGAGAACAAGGAGAAGCCCGTTACGACGGAGTATTTCCTGCAGCAGGTTATCTTCGTGGTCCCGGCGGCCAAGCGCAATGCTATCCTCGGAAAGCGCCAGGCAGAGGCAAACGCCGCACGCGGGAAATTCCCGGGCTGTGACCAGTCCAAGCAGTTTGCCGCCGGATATCTCGATGTTTCCGTCCGGACCCTGGGAAGGGTGCTTGCGCCCGAACTGCCGGAGGATTGGAAGCCGCTGATTGAGAAAGCCTCCGGGTCGACGACCGGCACCCGCGTGACAGACCGCGGTGTCGAGTTCCTCGCGATCTGCAGCCAGCGGCAGGTTTCCGACGATTTCGCCGCTGAAGTCGTCTTCCGCGCCGAGGATATCACCAAGGCGCAGAAGGACGGCCAGAACCCCAACGAAAAGAAGTATCTCGACGAGTTGCGTGGCAAGGCGCAGATAGAATATCGCTGAGAACAAGCCAGCCGGAGCATTCATGCCGCTTGATCGTCCGCTCGTCTTGACCCAAGGCGATCCTGCCGGCATCGGTCCAGACATCACGCTTGCCGCGTGGTCGTCACGGGAACGATATGGCCTGCCACCTTTCCTTTTCCTCGGAGATCCCGAAGTCCTGACGTCGCGGGCGGCAATGCTCGGGCTGGAGGTACCGATACGAGACGCCGACACGGATAATGCTGCAGCCGTGTTCGCTGATGCCCTGCCCGTTTTCCGGATACCCGCCGGAGCGGAGGTCGCCGCCGGCGAGCCACACGTGGCCACTGCGAAGGGTACGATCACAGCAATTGAATTGGCCGTTTCTCTTGCGATGGAAGGCAAGGCCGCTGGACTCGTCACCAATCCCATTGCCAAGTCCATCCTCTACCGGGCTGGTTTCGGCTTCCCCGGACACACGGAATTTCTCGCCGATCTCGCGCAGAAAGCGACTGGCGAGAGGGTGATGCCCGTGATGATGCTGGCTGGCCCGAAGCTTCGTGCCATTCCCGTCACCATTCATATCCCAATCAAGGACGTACCGGCAGCGCTGACCTCCGCCCTCATCGAGGAGACCTGCCACATCGCCCATCGCGACCTGAAGACCCGCTTCGGCATCGGGCAACCGCGTCTGGCCGTCGCCGGCCTTAACCCGCATGCAGGCGAGGATGGAGCAATCGGCCAGGAAGACCAGGATCTTATCCATCCGGCGATCGTCAGGCTTCGGGCGGAAGGTATCCATGTTTTCGGCCCGCTGCCGGCCGACACCATGTTTCACGACGAGGCGCGGGCACGCTATGACGTGGCGATCTGCATGTACCACGATCAGGCGCTGATCCCTGCCAAGGCACTCGGTTTCGATACCTCCGTGAACGTCACGCTCGGCCTGCCCTTCATCCGCACGTCGCCGGATCACGGCACCGCGTTCGGCATCGCCGGCCAGGGGGTTGCCCGTGAAACCAGCCTTGTGGAAGCGATCCGGCTGGCCGGTCAGCTTGCCAAAGGGGCGGCGGCGTAATGGCGACACTGGACGGCTTGCCGCCGCTGCGCGACGTGATCCAGCGTCACGGGCTGGACGCCAGGAAAGCGCTCGGCCAGAATTTCCTGCTCGATCTGAACCTCACACAGAAGATCGCCCGCAGCGCAGGACCGCTGGAGGGCGTTACCGTGTTCGAAGTCGGGCCCGGTCCCGGCGGCCTCACGCGCGCAATCCTCTCACTTGGAGCACGCAAGGTCATCGCGGTCGAGCGCGACAAGCGCTGTCTTCCCGCGCTTGCGGAGATCAGCAGCTACTACCCCGGTCGTCTCGAGGTGATCGAGGG
>JAEYTV010000638.1 GCA_023433855.1 Pseudomonadota bacterium
ATAGAGCATATCGCCAGCAAGCTGGACATGGCCTATATTCGCGTTCGAGAGGTCGCGACCTTCTATACCCAGTTCCAGCTGAAGCCGGTGGGCACCCGCGCTCACGTCCAGGTCTGCGGCACGACGCCGTGCATGCTGCGCGGGGCCGAGGACCTGATGAATGTCTGTCGCAGCAAGATCCACCACGATCCCCTGGAGCTGAACGCGGACGGAACCTTGTCGTGGGAAGAGGTCGAATGTCAGGGCGCCTGCGTCAACGCGCCGATGGTGATCATCTTCAAGGATGCCTATGAAGACCTGACGCCGGAGCGGCTTGAGGAGATCATCGACAGCTTCGAGGCGGGAAGGGGCCATGAGATCAAGCCTGGTCCCCAGATCGATCGGCACTTCGCAGCACCTGAGGGCGGACCCATGACCCTGCTCGAGGATGTGAAGCCGGTCCGTACCAATCTTGAGCCCAAGCGTGACGAGGACCTGGCGCCGGCGGCAAGCGTTCCCCCGGCGGATGCGGGTCGGCCGAAGGATACCGCGCCCGAAACCGACCCGTCCATCAAGACACCCGCGACGGACAAGGAAGGCGCCAGGAAGCGCGTGAAGGCAGCCGAAAAGCAGCCGTTGTCGGGGACCGCAAAAAGCAAGCCCGATCCGAAATCACCCGGAAGTGCGGGCGAAGGGGCACCGCCGGAGCCCGGCGCCGTATCGGGAGACTTGAAACCGAAGCGCTCGCGGCGCAAGACGACCACCGAAGGTGAACCCTCGTGACAGAGACCTCTTGCGGGGTTCCCCGGATTGGCCCCGCGCTGCCGACCAGTAACCGAAGCAAATTCGACGGACTTGTGGAATAGATCATGTTGAAAGATCAGGATCGCATCTTTACCAATATCTACGGCCTCAAGGACAAGTCGCTGAAGGGGGCGATGAGCCGCGGGCACTGGGATGGGCCCAGCACCATCATCGAGAAGGGCAGGGACTGGATCATCAACGAGATGAAGGCGTCCGGTCTTCGCGGTCGTGGTGGCGCAGGCTTCCCGACCGGCCTCAAGTGGTCCTTCATGCCAAAGGAATCGGACGGGCGGCCGCATTACCTCGTCGTTAATGCCGACGAATCGGAGCCGGGCACCTGCAAGGACCGCGAGATCATGCGCCATGATCCGCATACGCTGATCGAAGGCTGCGTCATCGCCGGTTTCGCCATGGGCGCCCATACGGCCTATATCTACGTGCGCGGCGAATACATGCGCGAGCGCGAGGCGCTGCAGGCGGCAATCGACGAATGTTATGACGCCGGCCTGCTCGGCAGGAACAACAAGAACGGCTGGGACTTCGACATCTACGTCCATCACGGCGCCGGTGCGTATATCTGCGGCGAAGAAACGGCACTACTTGAAAGCCTCGAAGGCAAGAAGGGTCAGCCGCGTCTGAAGCCGCCATTCCCGGCCAACATGGGTCTGTACGGCTGCCCGACCACCGTCAACAACGTCGAATCAATCGCAGTTGCGCCGACCATCCTGCGCCACGGCGCCGGCTGGTTCTCGTCCATTGGCCGGCCAAACAATGTCGGCACGAAGCTTTTCATGATCTCGGGCCACGTGAACAAGCCCTGCACGGTCGAGGAGGCCATGGGCATCCCGTTCCGCGAACTGATCGACAAACATGCAGGCGGCATCCGGGGCGGCTGGGACAACCTTCTCGCCGTCATCCCTGGCGGAGCGTCCTGCCCGATCATCCGTGGCGAGGACATGGACGACGCGATCATGGACTTCGACGGCATGCGCGACAAGAAATCCTCCTTCGGCACGGCCGCTGTCATCGTCATGGACAAGTCGACCGACGTTATCAAGGCGATCGCGCGCCTGTCGCAGTTCTTCAAGCACGAGAGCTGTGGCCAGTGCACCCCCTGCCGCGAAGGTACTGGCTGGATGTGGCGGGTGATGGAACGAATGGTTAAGGGCAACGCCCAGAAGCGTGAGATCGACATGCTGTTCCAGGTGTCCAAGCAGATCGAGGGACACACCATCTGTGCCCTTGGGGATGCCGCGGCATGGCCGGTTCAGGGGCTCATCCGCAATTTCCGTGCGGAAATCGAAGCAAGGATCGACCAATATACCCATAGGGCCATGGCGGACGGCGCCGTCATGGAAGCTGCGGAGTAAGAACCGTGACCGAAGCAGGCAAGCAGTTCGAGGGGAAGGCGACCGATCATCCGGCGCAGGATCCTGCGCGGCTGCGTGATCTGTCCGAAGTCATCGCGCTCAACCCGCTGTTTGCGCAATCGGCGGCGACCATGGCTGCGGCGGCGACGATCGGTTTCAGCTTGGCGAACCAGATGGCGGGAATGTTCTTCGGCGCCCTTCAGGGCGTGATGGAGGCAACCAACCCACAGAAGGTGCCGAACTCGCCGCCCGAAACGGAGAGCGCGGCTGGCACCGGTTCGGCCACGGCACCCGCCGATGTCCCCGAGCTAAAAAAGGACCTGTCCGCACCAGAGCCTCTGGCTGTCGCGGTGAAGCCGAAGCCCAAGCTGCGCAAGAGCGGCGCCGAAGCGGTGATCAGCGGTGCGACAGCCGTGGGGACGGCAGCGGCCGCAAAACCGGCAGCGGTACTGCCGAGGCAACGAAGGACTGCCAAGCCTGGATCGAGCCGCAAGGTCGCTGCGGCAGCGGCGGAAGGCGATCTGAAGCGAATTTCGGGTATCGGACCGAAGCTGGAGGCGCGATTGAAGGCTCTAGGTGTCGCAGGCCTGGCAGATATTGCCGGCTGGCGTGACGCCGACGTTTCGCGCTTTGATGCGGAACTTGGTCTCGAGGGGCGTATCAAGCGCGACGACTGGGTCGGTCAGGCGAAAGCGCTGTTGAATTAAAGCATTTATGTTCCAATAGCTTGTGCGTTGGAGCTGAACTAAGGACGTAAGTGAAGATGGCAAAGCTGAAGGTAGACGGCAAGGAGATCGAGGTTCCGGATCATTTCACGCTGTTGCAGGCGTGTGAGGAAGCCGGCGCCGAGGTACCGCGCTTTTGTTTCCACGAGCGTCTTTCGGTGGCGGGCAATTGCCGCATGTGCCTGATCGAAGTGAAGGGGGGGCCGCCGAAGCCTGCAGCCTCCTGTGCCATGGGTGTCCGCGATATTCGCGGTGGTCCCAACGGCGAGCTTCCGGAAGTCTTTACCAACACGCCGATGGTCAAGAAGGCACGCGAAGGCGTGATGGAGTTCCTTCTCATCAACCATCCACTGGATTGCCCGATCTGCGACCAGGGCGGTGAGTGCGATCTCCAGGACCAGGCCATGGCGTTCGGCATGGATTCTTCGCGCTACACCGAAAACAAGCGAGCCGTCGAAGACAAGTATATCGGCCCGCTCGTGAAGACCGTTATGAACCGGTGCATCCACTGCACACGCTGCGTCCGTTTCACGACGGAAGTTGGTGGCATTTCCGAACTGGGACTGATCGGCCGTGGTGAGGATGCCGAGATCACCACCTACCTTGAGCAGGCCATGACGTCCGAACTGCAGGGCAATGTCATCGACCTTTGCCCGGTCGGTGCTTTGACGTCGCGGCCCTTTGCGTTCACCGCCCGTCCCTGGGAGCTCGGTAAGACCGAATCCATCGATGTGATGGATGCCGTCGGTTCAGCGATCCGCGTCGATACGCGCGGCCGCGAAGTGATGCGCATCATGCCGCGCGTCAACGAACAGGTCAATGAAGAGTGGATCTCCGACAAGACCCGCTTCATATGGGATGGCCTGAAGACCCAGCGCCTGGATCGCCCGTACGTTCGCAGGAATGGCCGGCTGCAGGCCGCGACCTGGAGTGAGGCCTTCGGGGCGATCAGGGCAGCCGTGTCGGCTACCTCCGCAGACAAGATCGGCGCCATCGCCGGCGACCTCGCCTCCGTGGAAGAAATGTATGCGCTCAAGGAACTGGTCCGCTCGCTTGGCTCCGAAAACCTCGACTGTCGCCAGGACGGGACGGCGCTGGATCCCGCGCTCGGCCGCGCAAGCTACATCTTCAACCCCACCATCGAAGGCATCGAACAGGCCGGTGCTCTCCTGCTTGTCGGCGCTAATCCCCGCCTTGAGGCTGCGGTTCTCAATGCGCGCATCCGCAAGCGTTTCCGCCGTGGCAATTTCCCGATCGGCGTGATCGGCGAAGTCAGCGAACTGCGCTATGCCTATGATTATCTGGGCGCCGGCCCGGAGACGCTTTCCGACCTCGCTTCGGGAGCAAACAGTTTCGTTGACACGCTCCGCAACGCCAAAAACCCGATGATCATCATAGGTCAGGGCGCTCTTTCCCGTCCCGATGGGGCTACGATCCTGGCGGCTGCCGCTCAGCTCGCCGGGTCCATCGGCGCCCTGACGGAAGAGTGGAACGGATTTGCAGTCCTCCATACCGCGGCAGCCCGGGTAGGGGGTCTCGACCTTGGCTTCGTGCCAGGTGCGAAGGGGGTCGGAGCGTCTCAGATGCTGGCCGGAATGGACGTTCTGTTCCTGCTCGGAGCAGACGAACTCGACTTCTCCCGCAAAGGTGCGAAGTTCACGGTCTACATCGGCAGCCACGGCGACAATGGCGCCCATTTCGCCGATGTCATCCTGCCGGGCGCTACCTATACGGAAAAGTCCGGAACCTGGGTCAACACCGAAGGGCGGGTCCAGATGGGCAATCGCGCCGGCTTCGCGCCGGGCGAGGCCCGCGAGGACTGGGCGATCCTGCGTGCACTTTCCGATGTGCTCGGCAAGAAGCTACCTTTTGATTCGCTCGCTCAGCTGCGTACCAGGCTCTACGAAGCTCACCCCCATTTCGCTGCGGTCGACGAGATCGCGGCTGGCTCTGTTGATGAAATTGCCGCGCTCGGGCAAAAAGCAGGCGACCAAAGGGGTGAATCGTCGAAGTCTGGGTTTGCGTCACCGGTCAAAGACTTCTATTTGACGAACCCGATCGCCCGCGCCTCGGCCGTCATGGCCGAATGCTCGGCACTGGCCCGCAACAATTTCCAGGCTGCGGCGGAGTAACATGAACATGGATTCATTCTTTTCGACCTACGTCTGGCCGGCGCTCGTCATGATCGGGCAGTCGCTTCTGCTGCTCGTCTGTCTGCTGGTCTTCGTCGCCTATGTCCTTCTCGCTGACCGCAAGATCTGGGCCGCCGTTCAGTTGCGTCGCGGCCCGAACGTCGTCGGTCCCTTTGGACTGTTTCAGTCCTTTGCCGACCTTCTGAAATTCGTCTTCAAGGAACCGGTCATCCCGGCGGGTGCCAACAAGGGCGTTTTCCTTCTTGCGCCGCTCGTCTCGGTGACGCTTGCGCTTGCCACCTGGGCCGTCATCCCGCTCAATGAAAACTGGGCAATCGCCGACATCAACGTCGGCATCCTTTACGTCTTCGCCATTGCCTCGCTTGAGGTCTATGGCGTGATCATGGCCGGCTGGGCGTCGAACTCGAAATACGCTTTCCTGGGCGCGTTGCGGTCCGCTGCGCAGATGGTCTCCTACGAAGTATCGGTCGGTTTCGTCATCGTAACGGTCCTGTTGTGCGTCGGTGCGCTCAACCTCTCGGACTTGGTGTTTGCCCAGCGGGACGGGCTGGGCACGATGATGGGGCTGCCTGCGTCCTTCCTGGACTGGCACTTCATCCCGCTCTTCCCCATGTTCGTCGTCTTCTTCATATCCGGTCTTGCCGAAACCAACCGGCCGCCCTTCGATCTTCCGGAAGCGGAATCGGAGCTTGTGGCGGGTTACATGGTCGAATATTCGTCCGCTCCCTACATGATGCTGATGCTCGGCGAATATGCAGCGATCCTGCTCATCTGCTCGCTCAGCACGATCCTGTTCCTGGGTGGCTGGCTTCCGCCGCTGGATGTGCCGGTTCTCAACTGGGTCCCGGGCGTGATCTGGTTCGTGCTGAAGGTGTCGCTGATTTTCTTTGGTTACGCCATGGTGAAGGCTTTCGTGCCCCGCTACCGATATGATCAGTTGATGCGGCTCGGCTGGAAGGTTTTCCTCCCGCTCTCCTTGATCATGGTCGTCGTAACCGCATTCGTGCTGAAGGTGATGGGATGGGCATGATCGTGTCCGTCCTCGCCCGCGACGCTGCTGGAGAATAAAACATGGCATCCATTGCCCAGACACTCAACTCGCTCTTCCTGAAGGAGTTCGTCGGCGCCTTCTTTCTGTCGATGCGTTACTTCTTCAAGCAGAAGGCGACGATCAACTACCCCTTCGAAAAGATGTTGTACTCGCCCCGTTTCCGTGGCGAGCACGCGCTGCGCCGGTATCCGAATGGCGAGGAGCGTTGCATCGCCTGCAAGCTGTGCGAAGCGATTTGTCCGGCTCAGGCGATCACGATCGAAGCGGGCCCGCGCCGGAACGACGGGACCCGTCGCACGGTGCGTTACGACATCGACATGGTCAAATGCATCTATTGCGG
>JAEYTV010000088.1 GCA_023433855.1 Pseudomonadota bacterium
TCTGTCACCATACCAACTTGCCTCGACGATCCGCGCCTCGAACGCCGCGTGGTCGAGCGCGGTCGCCAGGGCGTCCGGTGCTCCGGAGGCATTGATCAGCACATCGCAATCTTCGGGAACCTGCTGAGGTCGCTTGAAGCAAAGGCTCAGGTCCTCGGTTACCGCAGCGCGCGCATCATCCACGTCGCATATGATGGTGTCGGTGACGGGGATGCGTGTGGCAATCCAGGAGACCAGAAGGCCGACCACCCCGGCACCAAAAACAGCCACTCTGTCCCCTGGCTGAATTCCGGCATCCCAGACGATGTTGAGGGCGGTCTCCATGTTCGCCGCCAGGACCGCGCGCCCGGGTGGGACAGCATCGGGCACGCAATGAACAAAACCTGCAGGAACTCGAAACCGGTCCTGATGCGGATGAAGACAGAAAACGGTCTTTCCGGTCAGCGGCTCGGGTCCTTCTTCCACGATGCCCACGGCTGCGTAGCCGTACTTCACAGGAAAGGGAAAATCGCCTGCCTGCAGGGGCGCCCGCATCCGCTGGTATTCGCTTTCCGGCACCTGCCCATGGAAAATGACCGACTCCGTACCGCGGCTGATGCCGCTGTAGAGGGTCCGTACCATGACCTCTCCGTCCTGCGCCGCGTCCAGGATTTCCTGGCGGATGTCGCAGCGCTGGGCTTCCTCAAACCACAGGGCGCGACTGGTGTTTCTGGCGTTTGACTTGTCAGGCGCTTCACATCCAGCCACGCATCATCCCTTTCGTTCAACCACGACAATTAGGTGCCTCGAAGATGCGGGCAAGGGACGTCGCGACCAACTGGCATGGTGGCCAAGACAAAGGTGCCGGTATCACGTTTATTTGACGGCTGCTCGTGCACGCCGACCATGGTCGACAGGCTTAAGTTGATCATCTTCCCAGAGGGAAGGAGAGCGTCATGAAAGTACCACAGAAGCCGGGGGCGACCGTGAGAGACGATCCGATAACTCGCGCCATCCCATTCTTTGTAGCGGGCGGGACCTACGCGGATGGCTGACTGGACGACTATCCGCCCCTCAACTCGCGCCACTGCGAAACCTCAAGGACGGGCGTTTGAAGCCTATGCAGCGGTTGCGGCCGCTGGCATGGCTCTCCTGCTGGCCATGGCGCTTGTCCTTCCCTCTTCAACGGTTGACGCTCGGGCGATCATCGTCGCCTTGACGATCTTCGCGATAATATCGGCTGTTGTCTTCTCGAGCCTGGACATGCACGGTCATCAGCGCTTCGGCGCAGCCAATGTGGTGACGACCGGACGTGCCGCCATCACGGCGATGATCGGCGGTTTGGTTCTGACGTCCGAGCAGCTGGGGCAACAATTGGGTACGGAAACGGTGCCACCGCTCGCGGTAGCCACCGGTCTGGCGTTGGCCCTTGACGGGATCGACGGGTATCTTGCGCGGCGCAGCGGGACGGCGTCACGCTTCGGCGCGCGTTTCGACATGGAGGTCGATGCCCTGCTCATCCTGTTGTTGTCGGTCGCGGCATACTCGCTCGAGAAAGCCGGCATCTGGGTGATCTTGATTGGTTCGATGCGCTACGCCCACCTGGCGGCGCAAGCAATGCTTCCCCCGCTGCGGGGCGACCTTTACCCTTCAAGACGGCGCAAGCTGGTATGCGTCATCCAGGGCGCAGCTTTGTGCGTGATGCTCTTCCCTGCCATTGTTCCACCCTTTTCGATCCTGCTGGCAGCGGTCGCCCTGGTGTCACTCGCCTGGTCCTTCGCCGTGGACGTTCTTTTCCTCCTCCGCAAAAATCGAAGTCCCCATGCCGCCTGACGTTGCCGCTTGGCGGGGCCTTGCCCGCTCGCTGTTCATCTATTACGGACGGCCGTGGCAGCGGTCTTCCCTCAAGCGCTTCTATGCGGACCTCGTCCAGCCCGGCGCGCTCGTCTTCGATATCGGAGCACATGCCGGAAACCGGAGCCGCACGTTGCTCTCGGTCGGCGCACGTGTGGTGGCCCTTGAACCGCAGCCGCTCTTGGGAGATTTCATGCAGGGATTCCTGTCGAGCCCCCAGTTGACGCTGCTGCGAATGGCTGCCGGCCGACAGGAGGGATCGATCGATCTGCATATCTCAAGCCGGCATCCAACCGTGACCAGCACCTCCCGCAGCTGGATTTCCCAGGTTCAGGACACGGCCGGATTCCGCAAAGTCAAGTGGGATCGGATCGAGCGGGTGGAGGTGACAACCCTCGACATCCTCATCGAGAGATATGGATTGCCGGCTTTCTGCAAAATCGACGTGGAGGGTGCCGAGGCCGAGATTCTGCACGGTCTGAATAGCGCGATACCTCTGATCGCTTTCGAATATGTCCCTGCGGCCATCGAAATAGCCCGGAAAGCCATAGAGAGGTTGCAACAACTTGGCCCATACCGCTTCAACCGGGTTGTTGGTGAGCGCCACCGTTTCGCGCATCGCGAATGGCTATCTGCTGACCTGATGTTGGCGGAGCTTCAAAGCTTGGCGCGCCAGAGGTCTTCGGGTGATATCTACGCGCAACTTTCCACCTGAGCGAAATCCATACGCATGTCGCGGCGCGGCAAGGAGGAATTGGATGGTGACATTGCGGCTTGCATTGTTCCTCCTCATTTCCGTGGTCATCCTGGCGATGCCCTCCAATCCTGTGGAGCTTGGGGAACTGTCCGCCATCCACATCCCTCTCGAAGCAGTCGGGCTGGTGCTTGCCGCGGCTATGATGACCGGACGTGTTTTTGCAGGCCTCCGGTGGGCAGCCACTTTTTTTCTTGCCCTGCTCTTGTTGCTGAAAGTCGTTGATCTGGGGACGGGAATCGCCTTCCAAAGGCCATTCAACCCGTATCTGGACGCCAGGCTTCCTGGCGACGGATGGAATCTCCTGAGGGGGTCGACGGGCTCACTAAAGGCTGCTGCCTTGGTCTGTGCCGGTTTGCTTGCGTGGATATCCATCATCGTTCTTCTCTACTGGACAATGGGCGGCTTCCGGCAACTGTCGGCGACGGCGCTTCGAAAGGTTGCTCTCGCAAGCGCCGTCGCGCTGCTTCTGGGTATCTTCCTCGCGGCGCAGGATGAGCTGGGCCCGCGCGTGGTGCGAGCCGAGCTCATGTCCCAGATAGACAACCGGCTAGCGATGGTCAGGCAATCGATCGATGATCTGGCCGGCTTCGAGAAGGAGCTCGACAGCGATCCGGTTCAGCCCGACCCCACCTTTTCGGCGCTTGCGGATAGGGACGTCATCCTGATCTTCATCGAATCCTACGGGCGCAGCGCTGTCGAGGATCCACCTTATGCTCCATCCATCCTAAAACGACTGGCGTCCATCGAGGGAGAAATCCAGGCTGCGGGATTGCAGGCGCGTAGCGGATGGCTCACGTCGCCGACCGTCGGCGGGCTAAGCTGGCTGGCTCATGGCACGCTGCTGTCAGGCCTGTGGATCGACAACCAGGCACGGTACGACCGCTTGGTGACGAGCGGCCGACGAAGCCTGAACAGCCTGTTCCGGGCCGCCGGGTGGCACACGGCTGCCGTCATGCCTGCGATCACCATGGAATGGCCAGAGGCAAGTTATTTCGGCTATTCGCGCGTGCATGCGGCTGCCGGACTCGGTTACAAGGGCATCCCCTTCAACTGGGCGACCATGCCAGATCAGTACACCCTCTCCGCATTCGAACGTCTGGAGCGCCAGCCAGGCGGGAAACCGGTGATGGCGGAAATCGCGCTGATTTCGAGCCATGCCCCTTGGAGTCCGGTTCCGCGCCTGATCGGCTGGGACGAGATTGGTGATGGCAGCGTCTTCAACCCGCAGGCACTGGCTGGAGATCCGCCGTCGGTGATCTGGTCCGATCCCGACCGCGTCCGTCAACAATATCTCGCGGCCCTCGATTACACCTTGCAGACCCTCGGCTCCTACATGGCCCGTTTCGGGAGGGACACTCTGTTCATTCTCGTCGGAGATCACCAGCCGGCCAGCATCATCACGGGGGAAGGAGCGTCCCGGGACGTTCCCGTGCATGTCGTCAGCGGCGATCCGACAGTTCTGGATCGCATCCGAGGCTGGGGGTGGCAAAGGGGAATGACGCCCGCCGAAGCCAGTCCCGTATACCGGATGGACGCGTTCCGCCGAATGTTTGTAGAGTCGTTCGACGAACCTGCGGTTCACGTATCGGCGCCGAGATAACTTGCCACCAGAGCCGGATCGGCAGCCAGTGCCGCCGCCGGTCCGGAACGCCTTACCTCTCCGAGTTCCACCAGATAGCCCTCGTCAGCGATGTCGAGCGCCGCGCGGGCATTCTGCTCGACCAGCAGGATCGACACTCCAGTCTCACGCAGCTCAGCAACAATGCGGAGGATGTCGGTGACGATTCTCGGTGCGAGGCCAAGGCTCGGCTCGTCGAGCAGCAGGAGACGAGGCCGGCTCATCAGCGCTCTGGCGAGCGCCAGCATCTGTCGTTCTCCTCCGGAGAGCGTTCCCGCCAGCTGCTTGCGGCGTTCCGCGAGGCGCGGAAAGCGGCTGTAGACCTCTTCCCGGCTTTCGATCCGCTCTGCCTTACTGCGCAGGAAACCGCCCAGCTGGATGTTGTCTTCCACCGTCATGGTGGAGAACAGTTCCCGTTTTTCGGGGACAAGACAAAGGCCGGCCGCCACACGCGCCTCGACCGACCTCGGCACGGGTTCTCCCGCGTAAAGGATTGTGCCGCTGAACGGTACGACTCCCATGACCGCGTTCAGCAGCGTCGTCTTGCCGGCACCATTTGCACCGATCACGGTGACGATGCTGCCGGACCTCATGCTCAGGGATAGTCCATGCAGGACCTCAGCGCGGCCGTAGGAGACGCGGATATCGGCGAGATGGAGAAGGTTGGCGCTCATGCCGGGGCTCCAAGATAGGCTGCGATCACCGCCGGATGCTGGCGGACCTCGGCCGGTTTGCCTTCCGCGATCAGCGTGCCGAAGTCGAGAACCACAATATGGTCGACCAGCCCCATCACAAAGCCCATGTCATGCTCGACGAGAAGCACGCTCACGCCCTCTTCCCGAAGCTTCTTCAAAAGGTTGGAGAGTTCCTGCTTTTCTCCATGCCGCAACCCGGCTGCGGGTTCGTCGAGCATCAGGACGGCCGGATCGGCTGCAAGGGCGCGTGCTATCTCAAGGATGCGCACCTGCCCGAGGGAAAGATCTCCAGCCGGCCGATCCCGGAACTCGCGCAGTCCGACACGGTCGATCTGAAGGGCGGCCTCCGCCAGCAGGGTTGCTTCCTCGTCCCGCTCCAGCCGCAGGAAGCTTCGAAAGACTCCTGCCGATCCGCGAAGATGGGCGCCCAGTGCCACATTTTCGAGGACCGACATCTCAGGCAGAATCTTGGCGTGCTGGAAGCTTCGGGCAACGCCGTGTCTTGCGATCTCACGTGGACTGTGACCGGCGAGCGGCTCATCCTGGAAATAGACCGAACCACCCGACAGAGAGGCAAGGCCGGTGATGAGATTGAACGTTGTGCTCTTTCCGGCACCATTTGGCCCGATCAGCCCGACGATCTGCCCGGCCTTCACCTCGAAGGTGACGTCGTTGACGGCGACCAGTCCGCCAAACGCTTTACGGACTCTTTCCACCCTGACGAGCGGTGATCCCGCAGGCAGATACGTCCTCCTCGGCAGGGGGCGCGGCGAGGGCGGTATCGGTCTCGGTTTGCGCTCTGGCAGGAGGCGCAGTGCGAGCGGCCAGAGGCCATCGCGAGACACCTGCAGGATCACGACGAGGAGGACACCGAACACGATCATTTCGAAATTAGCGGTCGTCCCGACAATATCCGGCAGGAAGCGCTGCAAGACGTCCTTTAGGACCAGGACGATGGTGGCACCGAACACGGCACCCCATACATGGCCTGCGCCGCCGACCACCGCCATCAGCAGATATTCGATGCCCATGGATAGCCCGAACGGCGTCGGATTGACCGACCGCTGCATGTGAGCATAAAGCCAGCCGGAGAGCGCTGCGACGACCGCTGCGAAAACGAAGACCGTGAGCTTGGCGCGAACGATGTTGACGCCGAACGCCTCCGCGGCTTGACCGCCACCGCGCAAGGCGCGAATTCCCCTCCCTATTCTGGAATCGAGAAGGTTCCTCGCACCGATGGCTACAACGATCACGAAAGACCAGATGAGATAATAGATGGAGCCATCGCTGAGGAACCGGTAGCCCGCGAACTCGACTGGCGGAATGCCTGTGATCCCGTCATACCGGCCGAGCAGATCGATCTTTCCGAAAAGATAGTAGAGGGCAAGCCCCCAGGCGATCGTCCCGAGCGGCAGGAAGTGCCCCGACAGGCGGACTGTGATGAGACCGAGGGGCAAGGCTGTCGCTGCGCCAATGATCAGCGACAGCGGCAGGGTGAGCCAAGGGGACATGCCGTAGCCCGTGGTGAGGACCGCGGTTGTATAGGCGCCAAAGCCACAGAAGGCCGCCTGGCCGAAGGAGGTCAGGCCGCCGACACCCGTGAGGAGCACGAGCCCGATCGTCACCAGCGAGGCGAGACCGATATTGTTCAGGAGGGTGATCCAGAAGGGAGGAACCGGCAAGAGGGGGATCGAAACCAGGAGGAGGATGCCCGCAAGCACGGGAAGCAGGCGCGGGATGCTCATTTACTCGTCCTCGTGGAGGGTATGGGTGAGGGAGAGCCACACAAGGACCGGAATGATCAGTCCAAAGACGATGACTTCCTTGTACGAGCTGGCGAAGAAGGATGCGAAGGATTCGATCAGGCCGACGCCAATGGCGGCTATCGCGGTGACAGGGAAGCTTCCGAGGCCGCCGATGATGGCTGCCACGAACCCCTTGAGGCCGATCAGGAAACCGGTGTCGTAATAGATCGTCGTGATCGGCCCGATCAGCACACCGGAAACCGCACCGATCGTCGCCGCAAGCAGGAAGGCGGTGACGCCTGTCAGCTGGGTGCGGACGCCGACAAGGCGGGCACCGAGCCGGTTCACGGCTGTTGCGCGCAATGCCTTGCCGAGAAGCGTCCGCTCGAAGAAGAGATAGAGCGCGACGATGGTTGCAATGGTCGTGCCATAAATCCAGAGGCTCTGGGCCGGAATCATAAGCGAGCCGACGGCATAGCTGGCATCCGAAAGGGGCTGCGCACGCAACCCTTCCGCCCCGAAGAAGACGAGACCCAGTCCCATCATGGCCAGGTGAACTCCGACCGAAGCGATGAGCAGGACAAGAACGGAGGCATCGGCGAGCGGGCGATAGGCAATGCGATAGACGTAGAAGCCCATTGGAGCGATGATGAGGACGGTCAGCAGCGCCTTCGCAAAGGCCGGCAGTCCCAAAGGCGAGAGGGTAACCGCAACCGCATAGATGATGGCGGGGGCGGCGAGATCGATCACCAGGGCGCGCAAAAGGGTGCGGATATCGGCTCCGCGCCGCATGGCCCAAAGGTCAAGGAGGAAGGAGATTCCTCCGAAGCAGAGGAGCAGCGAGGCTGTCGCGGGTACGCGGCTGGAATCAAGGACCGCAAGCGTCAATGCCCCATAGGCGACAAACTCCCCTTGAGGGATGAAGATCACTCTGGTGACGGAGAAGACGAGCACGAGTGCCAATCCCAAAAGCGCGTAGACGGCACCGCTCGTGACGCCATCCTGGATCAGGAAGGTCGCAATCATCGTG
>JAEYTV010000091.1 GCA_023433855.1 Pseudomonadota bacterium
GAGCGAGACAACGCCGAGGCGCTCTAAGTTGCGCACCGCCGGCACGACGGCCCTCATTCTCTCCGCACTCGCGATCCTGCTTGCCTTGGGCACTTGGCAGGTGGAGCGGCTTGTCTGGAAGGAGCGGCTGCTTGCCGACATCGCCGAGCGGCGGACCGCGGCGCCCATGACGCTACCCGAGGTCGAGGAAATGCGCCGCGCGGGGGGCGACATCGAATACCGGCGGATCTCCGTGACAGGGGCCTTCGACCATTCCCGGGAGCGCCATTTCTTCGCGACCTTCGAAGGAAAGACCGGCTTCTACGTCTATACGCCGCTGTTGTTGCCTGACGGCTTTGTTCTCTTCGTCAACCGCGGCTTCGTTCCCTACGAGATGAAGGATCCGGCGACCCGTGCCGCCGGTCAGGTCTCGGGCGAGCAGACAGTCACCGGCTATGCCCGCGCGCGTCTGGTGGGCAAGCCCTCGATTATTGTGCCGGACAACGACCTCGCCAAGAACATCTTCTATTGGAAGGATCTTGACGCGATGACGGCGAGCAGCGGGATTGACCCGAACAAGGTGCTTCCCTTCTTCGTGGATGCAGATGCCTCCGTGACCAGTCCGGGCGGATGGCCGAGGGGAGGCGTCACCCAGTTCGACCTCCCCAATAATCATCTTCAGTATGCCGTGACCTGGTACGGTCTGGCGGCGGCACTCATCGTTGTGGTAGCCGGCATTTTCTTTCGCCGCCGCCGGTCTGGTGTAACAGAACGGTGAGCGACATTTTCCTTGGCGTTGCCCCGGTCGCCTGACTATATGGAGCCGGTGGACTGATCATGGAATGGCAATGAACATCCGGGCGGAAAAAACTCCTCTGACCATCCGCCTCTGCGGACCTCGCGGTTTCTGTGCGGGCGTCGACCGGGCGATCCAGATCGTCGTGGTGGCGCTGAAAGCCTATGGCGCCCCGGTCTACGTGCGCCATGAGATCGTCCATAACCGTTATGTCGTGGAAGGACTCGAGGCGAAGGGCGCGGTGTTCGTTGAGGAACTCGACGAAATCCCGCATGAGCACCGACAGCAGCCGGTGGTTTTTTCCGCTCACGGAGTGCCGAAATCGGTGCCCGAGGACGCGCAGGCCCGAAACCTCTTCTATCTCGATGCGACCTGCCCACTGGTCTCCAAGGTCCACAAGCAGGCCATGCGCCACCAACGGCTCGGGCGCCACGTCGTCCTGATCGGTCATGCCGGCCATCCCGAGGTGATCGGCACGATGGGACAGCTCCCCCCCGGCAGCGTCTCTCTGATCGAGACGGTCGAGGATGCCGACGTCTATGAGCCGGCCGATCCCGACAACCTCGGTTACGTCACACAGACGACGCTTTCCGTTGACGACACGGCCGGGGTCATCGCGAGGCTGGTGGAGCGCTTTCCCAATCTTTCGGCGCCGGCCGCCGACAGCATCTGTTACGCGACGACCAATCGCCAGGACGCGGTCAAGGAGGCAGCACCTGGCTGCGATCTGTTCATAGTGGTCGGGGCGCCGAATTCGTCCAACTCGAAGCGGCTGGTGGAAGTGGCGCTGCGTGCCGGTGCCAAGCGTTCGCTGCTGGTACAGCGCGCCTCGGAACTGGACTGGGACGAGATCGGCGATATACGCACGCTCGGCCTGTCCGCCGGTGCTTCGGCACCGGAGGTCATCGTCGACGAGATCATTTCCGCCTTCAAGGATCGCTTCGATGCCCGCATCGAGCTCGCTATTACCGCCGAGGAGACCGAGCACTTCCTCGTCAACCGCGAACTTCGCGGTGTGCCCCTGACCAGAGAAGACATGGCATGGGTGAATGGACCGAGAACCGCCTCGGCCTGAGCGCAATGTCCCGGCGAAAATTGCTTGGATCTTGCGGCGCAAGCTGGCGAACCGCGGCAGCAACCGCTATGGAGAGTTCCTGCCGCCCTCATGGCGGTGCTGGAACATGCAAGCGGGAACCTGTCCTTGGCCGTCTACACCGATATCACCGAAGATGACCTGAAACGCTTTCTGACCGGATATGACACCGGCGAACTGACGTCCTACAAAGGCATCGCGGAAGGTGTCGAGAATTCAAACTTCCTTCTCCACACGACGCGCGAACCGCTCATCCTGACCCTTTACGAAAAGCGCGTCGAAAAGGCCGACTTGCCGTTCTTCCTGGGCCTGATGCAGCATCTGTCGTCCCGTGGGCTTTCCTGCCCGCTGCCCTTGCCCCGCCGCGACGGTGAGCTTCTTGGCGAGCTTTCTGGCCGGCCCGCGGCCCTGATCTCCTTTCTTGAGGGGATGTGGCTTCGAAAGCCGGAGGCAAGACACTGCCATGAAGTCGGTAAGGCACTGGCCGAGATGCATCTTGCCGCCGAGGGCTTTGCGCTGAAGCGCCGAAATGCCCTGTCGCTTGAGGGATGGAAGGCGCTATGGGAAAAATCCGCCGCTCGCGCTGACGAGGTCGAGCCAGGATTGCAGGACGAGATATCTGCCGAACTTCGCTTTCTGGAGGCGCACTGGCCGACGGACCTGCCCGCCGGCGTCATTCATGCAGACCTGTTCCAGGACAACGTCTTTTTCCTCGGCGACAAGCTTTCGGGCCTGATCGACTTCTACTTCGC
>JAEYTV010000068.1 GCA_023433855.1 Pseudomonadota bacterium
CTTCGAGGTCTTCGCCGTCGTCTATGCGCTCGGCGGGCGAAACTTCCCCGTTCTCGTGGGCGAGGCCTACAACTGGCAGAACCAGAACCAGAATTACGGCGTCGCGGCCGCCTATGCGGTGCTGATCATGGTCATCTCGCTCGCTGCCACCGTCGTCTACCTGAAGGCCTTGAAGGTCGATCCGGAGCGCCTGCCATGAGCACCATTTCAACGATATCACCAACGGTAGGCGCCCCGCGACAGGCCGGCTTCATCTCCTCGCGCCGATGGCTCCTCTGGAGCGGGATCACGGTCCTGTGCGCCTGGGTTCTGGTCCCGATCTACCTTGTCGCTCTCGGCGCGCTGGGTGGCCGGCAGGGCGTTTTCCAATGGCCAAAGACCGGCCTCCCGACAAACATTTCTATTGAGCCCTTCCTCCTGTTCCTGCGCACGGAAGGCGTATTCCAGTCCTTCCTGAATTCACTCGGGGCGGCCGGCATCACCGTGGCGCTTTCCATCCTGCTCGGTGCGCCGGCGGGTTATGCCCTGGCGCGGTATAACTTCTGGGGTAAGGACAGCTATCGGCTGCTGGTGCTTCTTACCCGCGCCTTTCCGCTGGCAATCCTCGCCCTGCCGCTGACGGTCTCCTTCATCCGGCTCGGCCTCTATGACACCATCGTTGGCGTCGGCCTCATCCATACGGTGCTCGCGCTGCCCTTCGCGGCGCTTGTGACGCAGGGCATCTTCCTCGGCGTGCCGAAGGAGCTGGAAGAGGCTGCCTGGGTGTTCGGCTGCACCCGGCTCCAGGCCTTCTTCAAGGTCGTGGCGCCGCTGGCGCTTCCCGGCATCGTAGCGACTGCCGTCTTCGCCTTCGTCATATCGTGGAACGAGGTATTTGCGGCGTCAGTGCTGACGGTGCGAAACCGCACGTTGACCGCCTACCTGCTGACGGTGCTTTCCGAGAGCCCGATGCACTACCGCTTCGCCGGAGGCCTGATGCTCATCCTCCCTTCGGTTGTCTTCATCTTCGCGGTCAGGCGCTACCTTTTCGCGATCTGGGGCATCTCCTCCAAATAACGGGATCATACCAATGGCAAATATTGTCATCGACCGTATCCGCAAGAACTTCGGCGCATTCCAGGCGCTGAAAGAGGTTTCGCTGACGATCAACGACGGCGAGTTTGTCTCGCTGCTTGGCCCGTCCGGATGCGGCAAGACGACACTGCTGCGGATCATCGCGGGGCTTGAGACGGCATCCGCCGGCGATGTGCGGATCGGCGATAGATCCGTGATCGACCTTGCACCAAAGGACCGCGGCCTGGCGATGGTCTTCCAGAACTACGCCGTCTTCCCGCACATGACGGTGTACGAGAACGTCGCTTTCGGCCTTCGCATGCAAAAGGCCGACGATGCACGCGTCCGGGCGCAGGTCGAAAAGGCCGCAGGGCTGCTTCATATCGAGCAGTATCTCGACCGCTATCCGAACAAGCTGTCGGGTGGCCAGCGGCAGCGTGTTGCGGTTGCCCGTGCGTTGGCCGTCGAGCCCAAAGTCCTCCTGATGGACGAGCCGCTCTCCAATCTCGACGCCCTTCTGCGCCTGGAAATGCGCACCGAACTGAAGACCGTGCTGCAAGAGGCTGGGACGACGACAATCTACGTGACTCACGACCAGACGGAGGCCATGGGTCTCTCGGACCGGATTGCGGTCATGCATGGCGGTGTTGTCGAACAGGTCGGCTCGCCGGTGGACGTCTATAACCATCCGGCCACCCGCTTCGTGGGCGGCTTCATCGGCAATCCGCCCATGAATTTCATCAAGATGCCGGTCACGAATGGCCAGGTGGCAGCGGGCGACGATCAGTTCTCCGTGCCGGCGCAATCCGGCGATGAGATCGTTCTCGGTCTGCGTGGCGAAGCCGTGGAACTGGCACCGCTGCCGCGAGGAGTAGAGATGAAGGTGCGCGTGGCCGAGCCGATGGGCTCGCACCTTCTGCTCACCGGCTCGATCCACGATCAACCTGTCCGCGTCATCCTGCCCGCTTCGGAATCCGTGAAAAGTGGCGATACGATCGGCCTGAAGCTCGATCGCAAGCGCATCACATGGCTTTCACCCGAAAGCGGCAAGTCTTTTCCGGCCCACCAGGCCTGAGCATTCCGGAGTAGCCTTAATGAACATGCATACCGATCAGGCCAAGCGCATCCTCGTCGACAACGACCGCGGCGGCTATACCGTGCCTACAGAGGGACTTTACCCGTTCCAATGGAACTGGGACTCCGCCTTTGTCGCAATGGGATTTGCGCTTTACGACACCGACCGTGCCTATCGAGAACTGGAACGGCTGGTCGAAGGCCAGTGGGCCGACGGCATGATCCCGCACATCATTTTCCATCAGCCGAGCGACACCTATTTTCCGGGTCCAGCCGTCTGGCGCACCAGCCACACAATCCCGACCTCCGGCATAACCCAGCCTCCGGTTTTTGCCATCGCGCTGAAGAAACTGCACGATGCCGCTGGCGACAAGGCCCGCACCCTGCCGCTCTACGAGGCAGCCCTGAGATGGCATCGCTGGTGGTATTCTGCACGCGATCCTGACGGCAGCGGCCTCGTCGCCCTCCTGCACCCCTGGGAAAGTGGCAGCGACAACTCGCCGGCCTGGGATGTTGCGCTCGCCCGCGTGCCGACCACGACCGACACGCCCGTGCTTCGAAAGGATACGGGGCACGTCAACGCGGAGATGCGCCCCCGCGACGACGACTACCAGCGCTTCATTCATCTGGTTGACACCTATGCCGCCTGCGGCTGGGAGCCGGCAAAGCAGTGGGAGAAGGCGCCGTTCAAGGTGGCCGAGATCCAGACGACCGCCATCCTGCTCAAGGCCGGTGAAGAGCTTGAACGGCTGGCTCACGAGTTGGGACGTACCGAGGACGCCGCCGAAATCGCGGCGCTTAACGAGAAGACGCGGAAGGCAATTCTCGCTCAGTGGCGCCCAGCACTCTCGCGCTTCGTGTCACGCGACCTTGTTTCCGATGAGGATATCGAGGCACCGACGCAGGCGGGCTTCATTCCGCTCCTCTCCCTCGATCTCGACAGGCCGATGGCCGAGGCGTCGGTCGCCGAGATGAAGGCCTGGTCGAAGGACCTCAAGGTCGCATTCCCCACCACCAGGCCCGGCGTCGAAAGCTGGGAGCCGAAGCGTTACTGGCGCGGCCCTGCCTGGGCGATCATCAATTGGCTGCTGATCGACGGGCTGAGGCGCAACGGCTACCGCGACGCGGCGCAGGACCTGCGGCTCTCGACCCTGAAGGCTATCGAGACCGAAGGTTTTGCCGAATACTTCGACCCGGTCACCGGCGAAGGTTGCGGCGGCCTCGGATTTTCCTGGACCGCCGCAGCTTACCTCTGGCTAAAGGATTGCGATAGTTGAAGAGAGCGGTTGCCAATTTGCAGCGCTGCTAGCCAAAGGGCGGTGCGGTGGTCATATTTTTTCTTCAAGTGATCGCCGTCAATGCGCGGGGTTGCGGATGCGGTTCATTATCCGAGTTCAACGCGAACCGAGCCGGTGGCGGCAACAGAGGAAGTGTCCGGTATCTATAGTCCCTCGCGCAGGACATGGACGACATTGCAAAGCGATCCTCCCATAAAGGTCGAAACCGATCATGGGCTTGGCTCTTCCAGGCAACAAAAAGGAAGCAATAAATGTCCGATCAAGCAAAAGTTGCCCTCGTCACCGGATCCGCACAAGGGATTGGCCGAGGCATTGCCCTGCG
>JAEYTV010000100.1 GCA_023433855.1 Pseudomonadota bacterium
ATAGGCCTTGAACTCGCCGAAATACTTCGTGATCGCAGCCGTCAACGACGTCTTGCCATGGTCAACGTGACCGATCGTCCCGATGTTGACGTGCGGCTTCGTCCGCTCAAACTTGCTCTTTGCCATTGAATGCTTCCTGTGAACATAGAGGTGGACCCGGCGAGCGGGTTTGGTGTCGCCGTTTAAGGCTTTCCACCAGATTGCGCAAGACATAATTGCGGCGGCTCAAGATACAAGACAGAGCAGCAAGACCAGGTGCGACAGGCATCCGGGATCTGTGGCCGACCGGTGCCGCCTGACCTTTCATGCTCGGCGGCAGGCGCATGCGGCGAGAGACAGCAGCTAAGCCGCTTCGCACGTGGCCACAGAGGTCGCGATGGGCCCGGGAGGAGTTGGAGCGGGTAGCGGGAATCGAACCCGCGTATTCAGCTTGGAAGGCTGCTGCTCTACCATTGAGCTATACCCGCAGGGTGGTCCGATCCGGCGACAGAATGGTGGAGGGAGTTGGATTTGAACCAACGTAGGCTGAGCCAACGGATTTACAGTCCGTCCCCTTTAACCACTCGGGCATCCCTCCAGTATTCCGTCTGGATCTTGAAGACCAAGCTTGCCTGACCGCGGTTCGTTGATCCGCCCCGCGATCTGCGCCGCGTATATGACCGCCCCGTTCCCGTCTGTCAACACGAGGCTTTTCGAAAAATCACGAAAATCGCGCCCGCTCCACGAGGTCTGCGACACTCGGGGCTTTGCCCAAGCAGCAGCTGCCGATATAAGGCGCCATGAGCAAAGACAACAAGGCAGACAAATCCGGCCGCGACACTCACTACGCCACCCTTCGGCGGGCAGTGCGCGACGCCAAGCGCGAACGGGGCGAGATCCCTACCCCACCACAAGGCCGCCGGAAACCAAACAAGGACTGGACGCCGCCGCCGTTGCAGGCCGACCAGGTTTTCCTCTATGGCTTGCACACGGTGCGCGCGGCGATCGAGAACCCCGAGCGCAAGCTGATCAGGCTGTGGGCGACGCAGAACGCGCTCCCGCGGCTCGAACTGGGTGACACAACCGCCCTTCCCTTCCCGGTCGAAATGGTATCGCCGCAGGATATCGACAACAGGCTCGGGCCAGATGCCATCCACCAGGGCGTCCTTCTGGAGACCCGACCGCTGCCGCCCCGCCGTCTGGAGGCGCTGAAGGACAGCCCGCTTCTGCTCGTTCTCGATCAGGTGACCGATCCCCACAATGTCGGCGCGATCATGCGCACGGCCGTGGCGTTCGGCGCCGGTGCAATCATCACCACCCAGAGACATAGCCCGACCGAGTCGGGCGTCCTGGCGAAGTCGGCGTCGGGCGCCCTTGAACTCATACCTTATATCCAGATCCCGAACCTTGCCGACGCCCTCGGCTCGTTGCACCGGCTGGGATTCCAAACCGTTGGCCTCGATTCAGAAGGTCCAGCCCCGCTTGAAGCCACCTTCAGCGGCGATCGTATCGCACTCGTGCTCGGCTCTGAGGGCAAGGGCTTGCGCCAGAAGACTCGCGAGACCGTTACCGCTCTCGCACGGCTCGACATGCCGGGTGCAATCAAGTCTCTGAACGTTTCCAACGCTGCGGCAATCGCGCTTTACGCCACGCGCGAGTATCTTGCACGGGCGGCACCGGGGCGCTGAGGGGTCCGATGAGTTCACTGCTTGCCACGTTCGAGAAGGCCGCGCTACTGGCAGGCGCTGCCATCCTCGACCTCTACGTGAAGGGTTCGAACACCCGATACAAGAGCGACTCCTCACCGGTGACCGAAGCCGATGAGCGTGCGGAGCGCATCATTCTTTCCGTACTGGCCGAGGCGATGCCTCATCTTCCGGTGGTCGCCGAGGAATCGGTTGCCGCGGGACGGATACCGTCCATCGAAGGGGGGTCCTTCATCCTGGTCGATCCCCTCGATGGAACCAAGGAATTCATCAACAACTACGCTGATTTCACGGTCAATATCGCGCTGATCGAGGACGGCGCGCCGGTGCAGGGCATTGTCTACGCCCCGGCGCTCAACGTCGCGTATATCGGCGGAAATGGTAAGGCGGAAAAGCTTGTCATCAGGGACGATTTCCAGGTGGAGAGCCGCTGCCGGATCTCCGCCCGCCCGGTCGCCGACCCGCCGGTTTGCGTCGCGAGCCGCTCACACCTGTCGGCGCAGACGCAAGCCTATCTCGAACAGGCCGGTGCAGCGAATATCTGCGCCGTCGGCTCCTCCTTGAAATTCTGCCTGATTGCCGAAGGACTGGCGGATCTCTATCCCCGTTTCGGTCCGACGATGGAGTGGGATACCGCTGCGGGCGACGCCGTACTGCGTGGTGCCGGCGGATGCACGGTCGATATCGGAGGAATTCCGCTGCGCTACGGCAAAATCGCCCATCAAGGCATGGCCGCTTTCGCCAATCCCGACTTCGTGGCGTGGGGCATGCGCCCGGCCCTGGGTCAGGCCTAGCGCACGCACTTTCCAGGTCCGAGTGTTGTCTCAACACCTAGGCCAGGTCGTTTCTCGCAAGAGCAGCAATGTTCTCCGGCGTCCGCCGCAAACCTGCCTTTGATGCGTTGCAATATGATCTGGATGCGATAGGTAAAACGGCGTCGGGCAGATGTCCTGCCCGAGATTGGATGAGGATTGCCAATGCGGATTGTGATGGTAGGTTCGGGCTATGTCGGGTTGGTCTCCGGCGCCTGCTTTGCCGATTTCGGGCATGGCGTCATTTGCGTGGACAAGGCTCTCGACAAGATCGAGGCTCTCAAAAAGGGCGTGATCCCGATCTTCGAACCGGGGCTGGATGCCCTGGTCGAATCAAACGTAAAGGCGGGACGCCTTTCCTTCACTACAGAGATCGCCACGGCGGTCGGCGATGCGGACGTCGTCTTCATTGCTGTCGGAACGCCCTCCCGCCGCGGCGACGGGCATGGGGGTCTTTGTTTTTTTCAT
>JAEYTV010000236.1 GCA_023433855.1 Pseudomonadota bacterium
CCAGAGCGCATGGCTGGCATGGCAACGCGATCTTCTTCCGCGAGGGGCTGGTTCGCGATGTGCATCAACTCAAGCTTCCTGGACTTGAGCCTCGGGGCGCATTGCTGACGGAGCTGGAACTCAGGAACGGGACCATATTCAGGATCATAGCCGCCCATCTCGGTCTCCTGAATCGCTCTCGCCAGCAGCAGGCCCGGGTGATCCTCGACATGCTGACGTCGCGCGAGGAACATCCGACCGTACTGATGGGGGACCTCAATGAATGGCGGCTGGGCGACCGCTCTTCGCTCAATACGCTTTCCAGTGTGTTCGGGCTGCCAAACGCCGTTCCGAGCTTTCCTTCCAGGCTCCCGGTGCTCGCTCTTGATCGGATTATGGCCAACAAACCGGGATTGATCGCAGCGGTACAGGCGCACGACACGCCGCTCGCGCGCCTCGCCTCCGATCACCTCCCGCTGAAGGCCGTCCTCAAGCTGGATGTTTTGTCCCCGTCGGAAAAGGCAGCGGCAGGCTGATCCGTTCTCCGGCTTTACGGGCGCAGTTGGCGCCTATAGCGTGCAAGCTCTTAACTGGTCCGTTCCGGGAAGTCACATGACAGATATCGCCATGATCGAAGCGGCACGCGTTCGCCTTGATGGCCACGTACGCCGCACCCCCCTGCTTTCTTCGCCGTTCCTCGACGATATTGCTGGCCGGCGTGTGTTTGTTAAGCCCGAATGTCTGCAGCATACCGGCTCGTTCAAGTTTCGTGGTGCCTGGTCGGCTGTCTCGGGACTTTTGCCCGAGGTCCGCGCCAAGGGCGTCATCGCCTTCTCCTCGGGCAACCATGCCCAGGGCGTGGCCCTCGCTGCGAAGCTCCACTCAATACCGAGTGTCATCATCATGCCGTCCGATGCACCGCGTATCAAGATCGACAACACCCGCGCCTATGGTGCGGATGTCGTCCTTTACGACAGGGCCAACGAGGATCGTGATGCTATCGGCGCGCGGTTGTCCGAAGAGCGTGGATTGACGTTGATCAAGCCGTTCGACGAACCCCTGGTCATCGCCGGCCAAGGCACGACGGGTCTCGAGATCGCCGAGCAGGCGAGCGAAGAAGGCATCGAAAAAGCCCAAGTGCTCGTGCCGACGGGCGGAGGGGGCCTTATCTCCGGCATCGCCCTCGCACTTCATGCGAAGGCAGAAGGGCTGCGCGCACGCCCCTGCGAACCAAAGGGCTTCGATGATGTCGCCCGTTCGCTTGCCTCCGGCCGGATCGAGCGGAACGTCCGGCAATCAGGTTCGCAATGCGACGCGATCGTTACTCCTCAACCCGGCAACGTCACCTTCCCGATCATGTCGCGGTTGTGCGGCCCCGGACTGGTGGTCAGTGAGGAGGAAGCGCTCCACGCAGTCGCTCTCGCTTTCAACCGTCTGAAAATCGTGGTCGAACCCGGAGGGGCGGTCGCCTTGGCCGCGGCGCTTTTCCATGGACAGGAGTTGCCTGACACCGTGATCGCTATCTGCTCAGGAGGAAATGTCGACGCCGACGTATTCCGTCTGGCACTGGATCGTTTCCCGATCTAACAGACTGTTGGATCCTGCCCCGCCCGGAAGCCTCCGCTTCTGTTTGCGAAAGGAATTTTCAGGAGTTCTCGCGCTGTTGGAAGTTTTTCTCTACCAAGTCTGTAGAGATTAGGTAGTTTGCAGAGCACAGAACCGGATGAACTTCGGGAGACGTCCACATGCGACATCTGCAACAGACACGTTCGTCCTGCCTCCGCAGTGCTTCCTTGCCAAGCCGATGGCAGAGAATGGCCCATGCCGCACTGGTGACTGCGGCATTCCTGTTTGTCGGCGGCGTCACGCTTGGCGTATTCCCTTGACGTAGTCACCGGTCTCGCGCTGCTGCTGGACCGGCAGCGACTCCGGCGTCCGTCTCATGTCCGGGGCAGGTAAGCCTCAGCCAGTTCCACCCACAAGCTCACTCCGATCGGCAAGACATCGTCGTTGAAATCGAAGCGGGGATGGTGCAGCGGAGGATCGTTCGACCCGCGTCGGGTGCCAAGTAGGAAATAGGTTCCGGGCCGCTCCGCCAGCATGTAGGCAAAGTCCTCGCTTCCCATCGAGGGGCGGTTCAGCTCAAGCACCTTTTCCGGACCAACCACTCTCGCGGCCAGATCGCGCACGAAATCCGTCTCTTCCTTGTGGTTGATCGTTGCCTCGTAGCCCCGCTCATAATCGATCGTCACGTCCATACCGTAGCTCGAAGCCTGTCCTTCCGCGATCATGCGAACTCGTCTTTCGAGCTCGCTGCGGGTATCGGGGTTGAAGGCGCGGATGGTCAGAACCATTTCCGCCCGCTCCGGAATGATGTTGCTGACGGTGCCGCCCCGGAAGGCGCCAACGGTGATCACAGCCGGATCAAGCGGGTGGATGTTCCGCGACGCGATCGTCTGCAGCGCCATGATGATGCTTGCTCCGCACACGATCGGATCAGCGGCGTCCTGAGGCTCGGCACCATGGCCGCCACGCCCGTTGATCACGATACGGCATTCGTCGACCGCCGCCATCATGGCGCCTTCCTTCACGCCCACGTGGCCAAAGGGCAAGCTCGGATCATTGTGCAAGCCGAACACTGCATCGCAGGGGAAGCGTTCGAAGAGGCCATCCTCGATCATCAACTTCGCACCCCCGAAATTTTCCTCGGCTGGCTGGAAGATCAGATGAATGGTTCCGTCGAAATTCCGCCGCTCCGCGAGAAGCCCGGCCGCCCCGAGCAGCATCGCGGTATGCCCGTCGTGGCCGCAGGCATGCATCAGTCCGTGGTTCTTGCTCGCATGTTCCGCTCCCGTCTCTTCTTCGATCGGCAGAGCGTCGATGTCGGCGCGTATCCCGACGGCGCGGTTGCTCGTGCCATTCCGGATCGTCGCCACCAGTCCCGTCTTTGCGAGCCCGCGCGTTACTTCATAACCCCGGTCAGCAAGCTTTCTTGCCACAAAATCGGAGGTATCGAATTCCGAGAGCCCAAGCTCCGGATATTGGTGAAGATGCCGGCGTATCGCTACCACCTCGGCCATGTGGTTCGAAAGCTCGATCGTCATCGTGAACAACTGCCTTTGAATACAAGGTTGGCAAGCAGATTTCGTCTCAGACTACATGGATAGCAGGGCACACCCGCAGAGGTAACCACCTTTGGGACACTTCGTGCAAATACCGTCTCGCGGAGCCGAGAGCGGGTTAAGACCGCTGCCATCATTCAGGTTGCATTCAGGCATGTCGAGATATGGCGGAGGATCTACCAATCCGCCGAGCGGGAAATAGATTTCAGCTGCTGATTTGCCATATGGACACTGCTCCCTATTTCCTCATCTACAAAGTCGCATAGGTCTGGTCACCATGATCCAAATGATGGCTGGCGCTTCCCAGGCGGGCCCGGTAATGCAAGCCGCTAACCTCTTCAGATTTCACCAGAAGCCGTATCATGTCCCTTGAAAGTCAGCTGCCTGCTTTCCCGCGCGAAACCGAAGCCAAGCAGATCGATCACAACGATTCGATCCGCGCCACCTACTTCAACATGGAGGCATTGCGCGAGTGTGGCGAAAGGCTCGGCAGAGAGGGCGCTGCCACTCTTCCCGGCTTCGTCGAGTTCGACTTCTTCAAGCGGCATCAGGAAAACGAGAGAGAAATCCTGCGGGTGTACCGGGCTACTGCCGCCGACGTGGACGCGGGGGCCACGATTACGCCGGCTGCAGAATGGCTGCTCGACAACTACTACATCGTCGAAGAGGCAATCCAGGAAGTTCGCCGCGACTTCCCCAAGAAGTTCTACCGACAGCTGCCAACCATGCGCGCCGGCGGACAGGAGATGCCTCGGGTCCTTGCTCTTGCCTGGCTTTATGTCGCGCATACGCATAGCAGCCTGTCTCACGATGGCCTGGCCGCCATGGTGGAGGGGTTCCAGGTTCGCGAACCGCTCCAAATCGGCGAGCTGTGGGCATTGCCTTCGTTCATCCGCTTCGTCCTCATCGAGAACCTCCGGCGCATTGCGACGCGCGTCGACCGATCGCGCGACATGCGCCGGCGGGCCAACGAAGTGGCTGACGAGATCATTCGCCTCAACGAGGAAGCTGCCAGTGCAGGGCTCCTGAGCGGCATAGAAGGGCTCGCTTCCGACCACACCTTCGTGACGCAGTTCCTTTACCGTCTGCGCAACGCATCGCATTCGTCCGGTTTTGCCGTGGCCTGGGTGGAGCAGAGACTGGAGCAGGCGGGCACCAGCCTCGAAGAGGTGATGGCAGCCGAACAGAATCGCCTGTCTTCCGGCAACGTGACGATGGGCAACATCATCAAGAGCCTGCGCCAGATCGACGACACCGAATGGAGCGTCTGGTTCGAGGAGGTCTCACAGATCGACAAGATCTTTCGAGAGCGTACGGATTATGAGGCTCTCGATTTCGGATCTCGCAACGCCTATCGCAACCGGATAGAACAGCTCGCGCGGCGTTCGCATCGAAGCGAGAGCGATGTTGCGGAGACGGCCATTCGCTTGTCCGAAGAGGCCGCACGCCACAATCCCGATGCCAGAGAGAACAATGTTGGTGCCTTCATCGTCGGGCGCCGCCGCAGGGAACTGGAGGCTGAGATTGGCTACACGCCTCTGGCGATCCAGCGCATCATTCGTCTCGTTCGGCGGCTGAACTGGTTCGCCATTGCCGGTCCGGTTCTCGCCCTGACCGTGATCGCGATGGGGATTGCCGGCTTGCTTCTGATCCAGGCGGACATGCCGCTGCCGGTCGTTTTCTTCTTTCTTCTCATGTTCGCGCTGCCGGCCTCCGAAGGGGCGACCGGTCTCTTCAATACGTTGGTCACCTATCTTGTGCGGCCCGCCCGCCTGGTCGGCTATGAATTCAAGGAAGGGATTCCCGAAGAGGCCAGGACGCTGGTCGTGGTTCCTTGCCTGATTACCGACCGGGACACGGTCGACGAACTCGTCCGCAACCTGGAGGTCCACTATCTCGCCAATCCGAGGGGAGAGATCTATTTCGCTCTCCTCAGCGACTGGCGGGACAGCAAGTTCGAGGAGACGGCTGCGGACCTGGAGATCCTGGATTACGCGAAGCGGGAGATTGGCGCGCTCAGCGCCAAATATGCCCATGACGGCAAGACACGCTTCTATCTCCTCCACCGGCGGCGTCTCTTCAATCCGAGCGAAGGCGCATGGATGGGTTGGGAGCGGAAGCGAGGCAAACTTCACGAGCTCAATCTGCTGCTCCGGGGCGACCGCGATACCACTTACCTGGCGGGTGCCAACATGGTGCCGGAGGACGTCAAATACGTCATGACGCTGGACTCCGACACCCGCCTGATGCGGGACGCGGTTACGAAGCTCGTCGGCAAGATGCACCACCCGATCAACCGGCCCGTGCTTGATCCCGAATCCAACCGGGTCGTCCACGGCTACGGACTGATGCAACCGCGTGTTACGCCGTCACTGACGACTGGAAAAGAAGCGTCTGTCTTCCAGCGTGTGTTCTCGGTCGGAAGAGGGCTTGACCCTTATGTCTTTACCGTGTCCGACGTCTATCAAGATCTTACCGGCGAAGGCACATTTACCGGCAAGGGGCTGTATCACGTCGACGCTTTCGAGGCGTCTCTAAAGGGCCGCATCGACGAAAACTCGGTTCTTTCGCACGACCTGCTCGAAGGTTCTTTTGCCCGCTGCGCGCTCGTGACCGATGTGGAGCTCGTGGAAGACTTCCCCGTCCGCTACGAGGTCGAGGTTTCGCGCCAACATCGCTGGGCTCGCGGGGACTGGCAGCTATTGCCCTATATTCTCGATCCCAAGCGCGGGGTTACCGCGCTCGGCCGCTGGAAGATGATCGACAACCTGCGTCGATCACTCACCCCGATCGCCTGGTTCTTTGCGTCGGTGCTCGGCTGGTATTTCATGGATCCGCTCGGTGCGCTGGTCTGGCAGATCCTGTTGATCTTCTCGCTTTTCGTGGCGCCGACCCTCTCATTGGTGACCGGCCTTTTGCCCCGTTCGACCGATATCGTCGCCGGCGCGCATTTTTATTCGGTCTGGTCGGACATCCGCTCCGCCAACGCGCAGGTCGCGCTACGCATTGTCTTCATAGCGGATTCGGCCTGCATCATGACCGATGCCATCGCACGCTCGCTCTATCGCCTCTTCTTCAGCCGTAAGCTGATGCTGGAATGGAAGACGGCGGCATCCATCCAGTCCAGTTCCCAGGGCAGCCCGCAGGATTATTACCGCGCGATGTGGCATGCCCCCACGATCGCGGTGCTGAGCATCATCCTGTCTGCGATACCTGGCGACAATGCCTTCCTGGTCGGTATTCCGTTCGCCGTGCTGTGGATCTTCTCGCCGCTGGTCGCCTGGTATGTAAGCCAGTCGGCCGAAACGGAAGACCGCCTATTCGTTCCGGAGCCCGTCTCGGTCGAGCTCCGGAAGATCGCTCGGCGGACCTGGCGCTATTTCGAGACTTTCGTCACGCCCGAGCAGAACTACCTGCCTCCGGACAATTTCCAGGAAAAGCCGGAGCCAATCATCGCCAAGCGGACGTCCCCCACCAATATCGGTGTGTATCTGCTTTCGACGATCTCCGCGCGCCATTTCGGGTGGATCAGCTTTGCCGACACGGTAGAACGTCTTGAACAGACGATCGCGACCGTGGAGCGGATGGAGAAGTTCCGCGGTCATCTCTACAACTGGTACCATAGCGACACGCTGAAGCCGCTCGGCCAGCGCTACATCTCAGCGGTCGACAGCGGCAATCTTGCCGGCCATCTCATAGCCGTCTCGTCTGCCTGCCGGATATGGGCAGAAGCGCCATCCGCGCATCTGCAGGGGAATCTGGACGGCATCGGCGATGTCGCCGGAATCCTGGCGGAAACGCTGAACTCACTTCCGGACGACCGCAAGACCGTTCGGCCGCTTCGGCGGCGCCTTGAAGAGCGCATCGCAGGCTTTTCCAATGCGCTGGCGACGGTCAAGCGCGAGCACGAATTCGCGTCGATACGGATCATCAACCTGACGGTCCTGGCCCGGGACATCCAGAAGCTTGCAGCCAATCTGGAACACGAGGTCCGCTCGTTGGAAAGCGAGGAGGTAACCCGATGGGCGGCATCATTGGTCAACGCCTGCGAAGCTCACATCGCCGACAGCGTCTTCGACAATGCGAATATCGAGGAGTTGCGCACGCGCCTGGCGGCTCTGAGGGATCGCGCTCGCGGCCTCGCCTTCTCGATGGACTTCAGCTTCCTGTTCCGAAAGGAACGGCGCCTGCTTTCGATCGGCTACCGGGTTGACAGCAACGAACTGGACGAGGCCTGCTACGATCTGCTGGCGTCGGAATGCCGGCTGACGAGCCTGTTTGGCATCGCCAAGGGCGATCTTCCAACCGAGCACTGGTATCGACTGGGACGCCAGGTGGTCCCGGTCGGTGCACAGGGAGCGCTGGTATCCTGGTCAGGCTCTATGTTCGAATATCTGATGCCGCCATTGGTCATGCAGGAACGCCAGGGCGGTATCCTGAACCAGACGAACAACCTGGTGGTCAAGGAGCAGATGAACCACGGGCGGCGTCTCGGCACCCCCTGGGGGATATCGGAAGCGGCGTTCAATGCCCGCGACCACCTGTTCAATTACCAGTACACCAACTTCGGCGTCCCGACGCTTGGTCTCAAGCGCGGCCTCGGGCAGAACGCCGTCATCGCGCCCTATGCCTCCATCCTGGCGAGCCAGTATGATCCCATCTCCGCAGCGCAAAATCTCGCGGAACTGCGTTCTCTGGGCGCGCTCGGCATGTTCGGCTTCCACGATTCAGTCGACTTCACCCCGACCCGAGTGCCCGAAGGGCAGCGGTGCGTGGTCGTCTACAACTACTATGCCCACCACCACGGCATGTCGATCGCCGCGATCGCCAATGTAGTGATGAACGGCCTATTGCGCGAACTCTTCCACGCAGACCCGGTGATCGAGGCCGCCGAACTTCTGCTGCAGGAGAAGGCCCCGCGTGACATCCCGGTCATGAGCGCCAAGCATGAGGAAACCCCCGGCAAGGGACAGGGAGAACTGCTGCGGCCCGAAATCCGCACCATCAACAATCCGGCCGCGAAGGATCGCGAGTTGGTGCTTCTCTCGAACGGGCATTACTCGGTCATGCTGACGGCTGTCGGCTCGGGATATGCGAGGTGGAACGGCATGGCCGTGGCCCGGTGGAAGCCTGATCCGACGGAAGATCGCTGGGGCCAGTTCCTCTTCCTGCGTGACACTTCAACTGGGGAGTGGTGGTCTGCGACGGCGGAACCCCGGCGTGCGGAAGGCGAGCAGACCAAGGCGATCTTCAGCGATGAACGGGCCGAGTTCCACAAGACGGTCGGTGACCTGACGAGCACGGTGGAATGCATCGTCGCGACGGAGCATGACGCCGAGGGCCGCCGCCTCACCCTGCTGAACATGGGATCGGAAGACCGCTTCATCGAGGTCACCTCATACCTCGAGCCGGTGCTTGCCGCTGACGACGACGACATTGCTCATCCGGTCTTCTCGCGGATGTTCATCCGGACGGAAATCGGCAAGCGCGGCGACGTCATCCGCGCCTGGCGCAACAAGCGCAGCCCCAACGATCCGGACATGATCATCGCTCATCTGGCAGCGGACAATGCAGGCGCGGCAAGGCCTACCGAATTTGAGACCGACCGTCGGAAGTTCATCGGGCGGGGGCGTTCGCTTGCAGAGGCGGCGGCGTTTGATCCCGGGGCA
>JAEYTV010000249.1 GCA_023433855.1 Pseudomonadota bacterium
GACAAGGCCATACGATGGATGCGGTTGGATAGTCGTGGCGCTGCCGACAATGCGATCAGGGCGCCGGTTGAATGCGCGACGAGGAAGAATGGCAATCTCGCATCCGGAAGAACGATGTGTTCGAGGAAGATTTCGAGATCTCGTTCATAGTCGGAGAAACGGCGGACATGCCCCTTTCGCGGGTTTTGCGCCAGTCGCTCCGATCCACCTTGTCCGCGAAGGTCGAAGGTTGCAACCCACAGCCCCATGGCATTCAAGTCCCGGATGGTCTCGAAATACTTCTCGATGAACTCGTTGCGGCCCTGCATCAGGACAACCGTGCCAAGCGCGGGCGAGCGCTCCGACCGGAACAGCCCATAGCGCAGCTGGACGCCTCGATGGCCAGTGAAACATCCGGCCGAGTAGTTGTCTGGCGGTGGATTGCCGGGGGTCAGGTGGAAAACGTTGGTCATGGGATCTGCCGCTTCGCTCATCCTGACAAGCGACAGCAGCCGCGCCCCGGCGTCAAGAGGCAACGGGCAGGAAGTTTGCCGCCTCGAAAGTCATGCCCGATCGTCTGTATCCACGCGGGAGAAAGAACCGGAACCGCGGCTATGGTGGCAGCGGCTCCGGCCAAGCCGGCCGAGGCAAGGGACGAATGGTGCCTCGGCCATGGAGGCAGTCGCCTTCCGGAATATGAAGGTAGGGGGTATCGCCTGAACCGGACCGAAATGCGCCGTTCATTTGCGGTTCAGGTCGTCCGGAAGGGCTTTGCACAAGGGTCTTGAAGCTGCCAAAGGCAATTCCCATCTTGTTCCTGCGGGCGCCGCAAGGGCTCGTTTGAACGGAGTGCCATCGCCGGAAGGGATGTGTCATTCCAAGAAACCGCAACGTCGCTTCCCAAGGAGGACATCATGCGTCACGTCGATTTTTCACCTCTCTACCGTTCCACCGTCGGCTTTGACCGACTCTTCAATCTGCTCGACAACCGTAGCCCCGGCGACCAGACCCCCAGCTACCCGCCCTACAACATCGAGCGGACGGGAGAAAATGCCTATCGCATCACCATGGCCGTTGCCGGCTTCGACGAAAAGGAACTGTCGATCGAAGCGCATGCCCATGTGCTGACCGTGAAGGGTGAAAAGAGCGAAGAAGATGCCGCGAGCCAAGGCGAGTATCTTTATCGCGGGATCGCCAAGCGCGCTTTCGAACGGCGCTTCCAACTCGCCGACCACGTCGAGGTTCAGTCCGCTTCGTTGAAGAACGGTCTGCTTCACATCGACCTTCTGCGTAACATCCCGGAAGCCATGAAGCCCCGGCGCATAGCCATTGCAGCCGAGGCAGGCGACACTGCAAAGCAGATCGAGGCTCAGGTCGGACCCCAGCAGATCAACTAATCCTCGGTACTCGACCTCCAGCCGAGGGTAGCAAGCCACGCCCCTTCCTCACCAGAGGGAGGGGCGTTTGACTTTGTCCTCACCTGCGATTCGTGCTGATCCGCGGCATATGGCAAGGAACTGATCGACGTCCTCCTCGGTGGTGGCAAAACTGGTGACCATCCGGATCAGGATCTCGTGCTGGCCAACCGCTTCGGGCATGTCGCGCGGCACAAGCCAGTCGTAGAACCGCGCTCCCTTCGCTTCCGCAGCCTTGGCGGAGGCCTTCGGCAGGATTGCAAATACCTCGTTGGATGACGTGGGCCAGGCAAGGCGGGCGCTGTCAAGCGAGGCAAAGCCCTCCCGCAAGCGGTCAGCCATCGCGTTGGCGTGGCGGGCAAGATCGAGCCACAGATTATCCTGCAGATAGGCCTCGAACTGTGCGGCGATGAAGCGTGATTTGGAAAACAGTTGCGCCGTCCGTTTGCGCAGGAAGGGGAAGTCCTTCGCAAGTTCCGGGTTGAAGAACACGATCGCCTCGGCGCACCAGCAGCCGTTCTTCGTGCCGCCGAAGGAGAGCACGTCCACCCCACGCTTCCAGGTCATCTCCGCAGGGGTCGCATCCAGCGCCACCAACGCATTGGCAAAACGGGCGCCATCCATGTGAAGCGGCAGGTTGTTTGCCTGAGCTATCCGGGCGATCTCTTCGATTTCGTTCAGGTCGTAGATCGTGCCGGTCTCGGTTGCCTGGGTCATCGTCACAGCGGCACCACGCCCATGGTGGACCGCGTCCTGCGGATAGCGACCGATCCTCTCGATGAGGTTCTCGGGGACGATCTTCCCTCCGGGACCTTCAACCGGCACCATCCGCATGCCGCTGAAGAAATCGGGAGCTCCGCATTCATCCTCTATGACATGTGCTTCGGAATGGCAGAATACCACGCCACCAGCCTTTGCCAGGCTGGCAAGGGACAGGGAGTTGGCGGCCGTCCCCGTCGCCACGAAGTAGACCGCCACCTCACGCTCGAAGATTTCGTTGAAGCGCTGCTCTACGGCGGTGTCCAGGGCGCTTGTACCGTAGGCTGCGGCAAATCGGGTTGATTCCCTCGAAAGCCGCTCATTGATGGCAGGATGGGCCCCGGCCCAGTTGTCGGATGCGAAAAACATCAAGGTTACCTTATTGGGATTTTCGATGCGGTGAGATTAAGCGATCTTCGCGGTGAAGCAAACGCAGGATCAAGGCGGAGGCGCACGGACCTATCCTGCAGAGCAACGATGCATCGGGCGAGCGGCCGCGGGCGAAATTTAATTACATGCGAAACGTGGAGGTCGTAATTTTGCGTCGCTCTCGACATATAATTGTCGAGCAGCGATCTTGCGGACCGCCAGCAGCTGTGGCATAGAACGCCAAGAAATAGGACAGACTTATTGACCTAATTTTGCTCTCGGTCATTCTTTCCCGCCGCTGCGAAGTGTGGAGTTATGCTGGGAGCAGGGCCGCCGATGACGTCGGTTTGGGCCGTCTGACGGCGGCCGCTCGCCCCAAGTTCTGAAAGCCACTTTGCCCGTTCTGCGGGACGGTCAACAGGAGGAATGCCGATGACGACGAAGCTGACGATGTCGGACCTGCACGAGATGTCCGTAACTGAAAATCAGGCGGGTGTTCCCTTCCGGGCGTCCGGCACCCCGGATGCGCAGGGGCTCTACGATCCCCGCAATGAACATGACGCCTGCGGGGTCGGCTTCATTGCGCATATGAAGGGCAAGAAGTCGCACCAGATCGTCAAGGATGGTCTGTTCATCCTCGAGAACCTGACGCATCGCGGTGCCGTCGGTGCCGATCCCCTGATGGGTGACGGTGCGGGTCTTCTAGTGCAGATCCCCGATCGCTTCTTCCGCGAGGAAATGGCGCGCCAGGGTGTAACCCTCCCGAAGGCAGGCGAATATGCTGTAGGTCACTTCTTCCTGCCGCGCGACGCCGAGCAGATCGAGCACTTCCGGCAGGTCATCATCGATGTGATCGCCGAAGAGGGGCAGCAGTTTCTAGGCTTTCGCGAAGTGCCGGTGGACAATAGCTCGCTGTCCAAGGCGCCCGACATTGCAGCAACCGAGCCTTATCACCTGCAGGTGTTCATCGGAGCGGGCCGGGATGCTGCGACCAACGCCGAGTTCGAGCGGCAGCTCTTTCTCATCCGCAAGGTCATCTCCAATCGGATCTACGACCAGTTCGGCGGCGAGGAAACCGGATTCTACCCTGTCTCCCTGTCGTCATCGACGATCGTCTACAAGGGAATGTTCCTGGCCTACCAGGTGGGCGCCTATTACAAGGATCTGTCCGATCCCCGGTTCGAAACGGCTGTGGCACTCGTTCACCAGCGGTTCTCGACCAATACCTTTCCCTCATGGAAGCTCGCGCATCCCTACCGCATGGTCGCGCATAACGGGGAAATCAACACCCTGCGGGGCAACGTCAACTGGATGGCGGCCCGCCAGGCGTCCGTGTCTTCACCGCTTTTCGGCGACGACATCTCCAAGCTATGGCCTATTTCCTACGAGGGCCAGTCGGATACCGCCTGCTTCGACAACGCGCTCGAGTTTCTCGTGCGGGGCGGCTACTCGCTGGCCCATGCCATGATGATGCTGATCCCCGAGGCCTGGGCTGGCAACCAGTCCATGTCGAAGGAGCGGAAGGCGTTCTACGAATATCATGCTGCGCTGATGGAGCCGTGGGATGGGCCGGCTGCCGTGTGCTTCACGGACGGGAAGCAGATCGGCGCGACGCTCGACCGTAACGGTCTTCGCCCTGCGCGTTACGTGGTGACAGACGACGATCGCGTGATCATGGCGTCCGAAGCAGGCGTTCTGCCGGTGGCGGAGGAAACGATCATCAAGAAGTGGCGATTGCAGCCAGGCAAGATGCTGCTGATCGACATGGAAAAGGGCCGTATCATCTCCGACGACGAGGTGAAGAGCGAGCTTGCGACGAAGCACCCCTATCGCAACTGGCTGGACCGCACCCAGCTCATTCTGGAAGAGCTGAAGCCGGTGGAGCCGCGCGCACTGCGTCGTGACGTATCCCTGCTCGATCGCCAGCAAGCCTTCGGTTATACCTCGGAAGACACCAAGATCCTGATGTCGCCGATGGCGACCACCGGTCAGGAGGCGATCGGCTCCATGGGAACCGATACGCCCATTTCGGCGATGTCGGCGAAGTCAAAGCTGCTCTATACCTATTTCAAGCAGAACTTCGCGCAGGTGACCAATCCGCCGATCGACCCGATCCGCGAAGAGCTGGTCATGAGCCTCGTCTCGTTCATCGGTCCGCGTCCGAACATCCTCGACCATGAAGGCATGGCAAATGCCAAGCGCCTCGAGGTAAGGCAGCCCATCCTCACCAACGGCGATCTGGAAAAGATCCGATCGATCGGCCACACCGAGGACCGCTTCGATACCAAGACGCTCGACTTCACCTACGACATCGAGCGGGGCGCCGAAGGCATGCCCGAAATGCTCGATCGCCTTTGCGAACGCGCCGAAGCGGCGGTCAAGGGCGGCTATAACATCATCGTGCTCTCCGATCGCCAGCTCGGGCCGGACCGCATCGCCATTCCGGCGCTGCTGGCGACTGCCGCCGTACACCATCACCTGATCCGCAAGGGGCTGCGTACTTCGGTCGGTCTTGTGGTCGAATCGGGCGAGCCGCGCGAGATCCACCACTTCTGCTGTCTTGCCGGCTTCGGCGCCGAGGCGATCAACCCCTATCTCGCGTTCGATACGCTGACCGACATGCACATGCGCGGCGAATTCCCGAAGGAAGTCGACGCCCAGGAAATCGTCAGCCGCTACATCAAGGCGGTAGGCAAGGGCATCCTCAAGGTCATGTCCAAGATGGGGATCTCCACCTACCAGTCCTATTGCGGTGCCCAGATCTTCGATGCCATCGGCATGTCGTCGGAACTCGTCAACAAGTATTTCTTCGGCACGGCCACCACGATCGAAGGCGTCGGCCTGAAGGAAATCGCGGAGGAGACGGTGGCACGCCACCAGGCAGCCTTCGGCAAGGATCCCGTGCTGGCTCGCACGCTCGATATCGGGGGCGAATACGCCTATCGGATGCGCGGCGAGGCACATGCTTGGACGCCCGACGCCGTGGCTTCGCTGCAGCATGCGGTGCGCGGCAACAGCCAGGAGCGTTACCGCGAGTTCTCACAGATGGTGAACGAGACCTCGCTTCGGATGAACACCATCCGCGGTCTGTTCAAGATCAAGAGCGCCGAACAGATCGGCCGCCAACCGGTTTCGATCGACCAAGTCGAGCCCGCCGTCGACATCGTCAAGCGTTTCTCGACGGGAGCCATGTCTTTCGGCTCGATCAGCCGCGAGGCACATACGACGCTTGCGATCGCCATGAACCGCATCGGCGGCAAGTCTAACACCGGCGAGGGCGGCGAGGAGAGCGATCGTTATCTGCCTCTGCCCGACGGTTCGTCCAACCCGGAGCGGTCGGCGATCAAGCAGATCGCCTCGGGGCGCTTCGGTGTGACGACCGAATACCTTGTCAATGCCGACATGCTGCAGATCAAGGTGGCGCAGGGTGCCAAGCCCGGCGAAGGCGGTCAGCTGCCCGGCCACAAAGTCGATGCGACCGTCGCCAAGACCCGTCACTCGACCCCGGGCGTGGGTATCATCTCGCCACCGCCGCACCATGACATCTATTAGATCGAAGATCTCGCGCAGCTGATCTACGACCTGAAGCACGTCACCCCGCCCTCGGACATTTCCGTCAAGCTGGGCGCGGAAGTGGGCGTGGGCACGGTTGCCGCAGGTGTCGCGAAAGCGCGGGCGGACCATATCACGGTGGCAGGATTCGACGGCGGCACGGGCGCTTCTCCGCTCACGTCGCTGAAGCATGCGGGCAGCCC
>JAEYTV010000300.1 GCA_023433855.1 Pseudomonadota bacterium
GTATATCGTCGTCCAAATCGGATCGCGGCTTCGTCCGGTCTATCGAGTCCAACCGAGCCAAGAGGTTCTCTAGGACGATGCTCTGCTTATCCGCAGGTAAGGATTTCAGCATAGACAGGAAGTCCGCGAGTGTTTCTGTCTTGAACTCACGATTAGTCCAGAAACGGAACGAGCCCCGAATAAAAGTGGATGCGATTTTATTTGGAGCGGGAACGTTCTCCTCAAGCATGGACTGCCTGTAGACTGCTTCAAGGCCAGAAATTATCTTATCATGGTCCCTTTCATATTTCGTCGAAGCGTCGATGGAAGAGATAATGAAAGATAGCCTATTAGCGAAGTTTCGATAGGCCGTAGTTTCGTCATAAGAGAAAGACAACTCGTCGAATTGTCCCGCGATCACGGCGCTCTTCACCTCGGAGAACATCTTGAAACGCTTCTCTCTTGATCGTTCACACATTGATCTTACAAGCCGCATGTACTTGAAGCCGGCGAGCCCCTCCTCCGATATGATCTGCTCGAAGAGCTTCCCTACGAAATACACCTCTGTCTGGAAATCGTATATCGACCGAACAAATTCAGGTGGAGTTTCACACCACCAGTTGAGTGTGATGCTCTTCCCAGCATCTTCTTTCACATCTTCGAGGCGCTTGCCAAAGCCAAAGTCAATGATCTTCGGATTGCCATGCTGGTCCACGAGGATGTTCAGCGGACGGATGTCACGATGGAGGATGTTCTTCTCCTCAAGGTGTGTAAAGCCGTCGATTACCTTCTCGAAGATGGTATCGAGCACAGATGGGTTTTGACGTGAAAAATCAACGATGTTCAGCCCTTCTATATACTCCATTAGAATATAAGCTGTGTGAAACTCCTTATAGTCATAGTAGCTGTAAACCCGGACGATGTTCGGATGGTTTAGCCGGAACAGTATCCTTGCCTCATGATTAAATCTTTCAAGTAGCTCGGCATGATCCTCGGGTGCCTCATCCCTATCAATGATCGGGCTGTATTTCTTGGCGACGAAATGACAATCCATGTTCTCATCATAGATGAGCAAAGTCTCGCCACAGGCTCCTGCCCCAAGACGCTCTAATGCCTTGTACTTTGCCGGTCTGTTGAACTCGATTGCCTTTGGAAGGTGTTTGCTTTCCACAGTAATACCCGCGCTCACGATTGGGCTTCATATAACTCAGAAACAGGTTGTTCGGGTAGTCGTGGGTCCCGTAGCCAAACTGTTGCAAGTAACAGGCCGGCTCTGTCTGGCGCTACGGTTATAGTTGTCAGCCGCCTTCTGTAGGCCACTGCCGATCTCGCGCAGGGTCTCGCGATTGTCGTACCGCATATTCAGCTCACGGTGCTTCTCTTGGTTCAGACATGCGTCCATCTCTGGTGTATTCGGGGCAACGCCCTGATCAACGCACCGCTGATATATCTTCTGTGCAAGCTGTTTAATCTCGGTGTAGCTCATTTCCGATGGAAGCTTGGTCTCGCAACCAGACAAAGCGGCGGCCAACAAACCGACGACCAACACCCTCATTCCAATCTCCCGCCCCAGCTAAGCTACCGATGGTCTTTAGGTCTCGCAACGCGCTTCGGTCAACACTCTGACCAAGGTCGTCCTCCCGGCGATCCGCAATGGCCTCGGCTACATTCAAGGCGAGGAGCATATGATCTCTGGGGCCATGACCGAGGATGAGCTGGTGTTCAAGGCCGTGGAGGTCATGAAGCGGAAGGTCGACCGGCTCAGTCGCTCTAGGACACGCGGCGCTGACGCTCAGTTAGCTTGTCGATTATCGCAGGGAAACGATTAAACATTCGTCAACCGGGACGACATCCAACACCATCGAAAGCGGGATGATCGTCTGAAGGCGGTTGATTGTCGCGAAGAGAACTACTTCTTGGACACTGACTTCCGTCGCGAGGAAGTTTCTCTCCATCCCGTCATCATCAACAGCAATAACAAACATTTCAATCCCCCGTTTCTTGGGACTGTACTGCGCCGACCTTGACCAGACCTTAATTAAGTCATCGGTCAGTTTCGCGATATTAGAAGGCAGCCTCATGCAGCCATGGAACGGGCTTAGGCTTCTTGTCGCGACGGCCCATTTGTTTGCACTGTGGCAACCTTTGTCCGCCTTGGGAGAGCAGAAGACCTCAGGAATGCCTTGGAATGAGCCGTCGTTTCACCCATTGCTCCCCTGGGATCGTTTGCCGAGGTGCAATGATTGCAAGTGTGCAATTAAATATTTGATATTCCATGATATTTCATAGTTGACGCGTGAATCTGCCGCCCGTTAGAAGCACCGACGCCCCGAGGGACGGGGTGATTGCAAAGGAAATACGAAATGCTTGATACCCTTTCCGCCGCTGTCGTGGGCAACGTCAGACGCCGGTTCCTGCGGACCTTGCCTCATTCCAAGATGCCGTTGTCCCGGCTGGCTACGACACGCTTTACGGTTTCGCCTCTCGGACCAACCCGGAAGCCTTTGACCTTTTGACGGAACCAGAGACGGCCATTGCCGAAGAACATCCTGACTTGCTGGAACTGACGCACCGGATGCGTCTGATGCCCATTGAGGTCGATGCTCCGACCGCACTCAAGGCTTTCGGGATCGAGAGGACCATGGCCTTTCCGATGGCAGTCCTGAGGCGCTTCCACAAGTAGACGTGTGGGCCACGTAGGTGGTACACACTGGCTTGACTTTGGGGCTTAAAAATCCCACAAATGCGGGACTTTGATCGATACTCCACCGAGTTCAAATCTCTCTAGCAGCACCATTCTTCTTCCGAGACTCGATAACCTCTTTCGGGACCGTTCCGCCTCCCCATGCTGGCGCTCGGCCGTCGGGCCCGGATGCTAGAACGGCAAGGTTCAGGAGCGGCGCCAGCGCATTCCGGAAAAGCGGTGCTGTCGGAGCGATGTGCGGCTCCCTTCGTTGACGTGAGGCGCGCCACAAACGGCGCCAGCAGGCGAAAGCGGAACGAACGCGCTGTCCCCGCTACACCTCCGCAGCGATGCTCAGAACCTGGCGGAAGCAAGCCTGTGCTGCAGGGCACGGAGATCCTCCGTCCTGCGTGCCGCCAGGCCGCGCTCCCATACCAGCGCCGTTTCAACGATGAGGTCCAGATCGTCGTGGCGCGGTTTCCAATCCAGCAGGCGGCGGGCCAGAGTGGAATTGGCAACCACGCTCGCCGCGTCGCCCGGACGCCGCGTTCCGTAACGTATCTCGAACTTGCGCCCACCGACCCGCATTACCGCCTGCAGGACCTCAAGGACGGAGTATCCGCGGCCATAACCGCAGTTGGCTATCAGAGGGTCGCCGCCGCGCCTTAGATAGCTGAGCGCCTTCAGGTGAGCATCGACGAGGTCGGAGACATGGATATAGTCGCGGACGCCGGTTCCATCGGGTGTCGGGTAGTCGGTCCCATAGACGTCGACGCCGCGACGCTTGCCGAGTTCCGCCTCGCAGGCGATCTTGATGAGATGGGTCGCGCCCTCGGTCGACAAGCCTGTGCGGCCGAGGGGATCTGCACCCGCAACATTGAAGTATCGCAACGCAACGAACCGGAGATCATGAGCGGCCGCTGCGTCCCTGAGCATCATCTCCGACATCATCTTCGACTGGCCGTAGGGGTTTTTCGGATTGAGCGGCGCACTCTCGAGAACGGGTGCGTCGTCCTTCTGGTCCCCGTAAACAGCCGCCGTGGAAGAGAAGACAAAGTGGCGGATCCCGGCTTCGACGGCAGCGGCCGCCAGGAGCCGGGTGTTGCCGGTATTGTTCTCGTAGTAGTCGAGGGGACGCACGACCGATTGCGGCACCACGATGGACCCGGCAAAATGCAGGATGGCGTCGATGGCGTTTTCTGCGAATATCTGTTCGAGCAGGGCCCGATCACCGACGTCGCCAAGATAGAAGCGCGCCTCTGCCGGAACCGCCCAACGAAACCCGGTCGACAGCCGATCGAGAACAACCACTTCCTCGCCCGCGTCCAGAAGGGCCCAAGCCATGTGGCTGCCGATATAGCCTGCACCACCGGTTACCAGAACTGCCATGTCCTTCATCCCTGCCACTTGTGATGGTGGCAGAAAACACCGCCGAACTTCAGCAATGCTTACTGGACGCGGCTCTTGGCGGTCTTATCTCGGATCAGGGAAAACGGCCGATTTACCGAATGACTGGCATTTTATCGAATGCCGCACACGGGTTCAAAGACGGGCGATGTACTGGGAGAGCCGCCCGGCTGCTTCCTCGATCTGCGCCGGGTTGCGCAGGAAACAGGCGCGCAAGAAAAGTTCCCCGCCATCGCCGAATGCCGATCCGGGAGCAAGGGCGACCCCGATCTTGTCGACGATATCCAAGGCCGTCAGCCGGCTGTCCTGCACCCCATCAACCTTCACAAACGCGTAGATCGCCCCCTCCGGCTTCAAGGTCTCTACACGGTTGGTCGCGATCAGGGCATCGCAAAGAATATCCCGGGCCCTGGCAGCGCGATCGATATTCGACTGCACGAAGCCTTCGCCCTCGTTGAGCGCGGCAGCAGCACCTCGCTGGAGGAATTGCGCCACGCCGGAATTGGAGTACTGGATGAGATTTTCGATGACCTGGCCCATTTGCGCGGGCGCCACCAGCCATCCGACCCGCCAGCCGGTCATCGACCAGTTCTTGGAAAAGGAATTGGCGAAGATGATGCGGTCTTCTTCCTCCATGACGTCGAGGAACGAGGGAGCACGCTCGGCACCGCCGTAGTAATACCGGGCATAGATCTCGTCTGCGATGATCCAGATGCCATGCTTGCGGCACAGAGCCAGGATGTTCCCAAGGTCCTCGCGGCTGGCGGTCCAACCGGTGGGATTGGACGGCGTGTTGATGAACAGCCCCTTGGTTTTCGGGGTGATCTTCGCCTCGAGCTTGTTCAGATCAAGCGACCAGCGTCCATCCACGAAATCGAGCGGCAGACCGACGGCGCGGGCACCGGAAATGTCGATGGCGGCGACAATATTGGGCCAGGTGGGAGATAGATAAACCATCTCGTCGCCCGGAGAGGTGATCGCCTGGACCGCCAGCATGATGGCGTGCATGCCCGAACCGGTCACATAAAAATGCTCAGCCGGAAGAGAAACACTGAAATGCCGGCGGTAGTAGGCCGACAGCGCCTGACGAAGCTCCGGGATGCCGCGTTGCCAGGTGTAGAAGGTCTCGCCGGCCAGCAGGGCATCGGTCGTTGCCCGATTGATGAAATCTGGGGTCGGCAGATCGCCCTCGCCTGCCCAAAGCGGTATCAATCCGTCGCGTCCGCGCGCGTGGTTGATGATCTCGACAATGCCGCTTTCCGGGGCGGCAAGGGCACGAGGGCTCAGGCTTCCAATGATCGACATCAAGAACTTCCCGCTGGTTTCCTGTCTAGCTTGTTCTCCTGTCTAGCCCAGGCAGGGCGCGAAATCTCATGACAATCGGTGAGCCCACCATCGATTCCGGTGATGGGTGATCAGGATAGGCATCTGCTACCTGGTTTTAAGGATGTCGCGGATTTCCGTCAGCAGCTGCACATCGGCCGGAGGCGGGGCCGGCGCGGCTTCAGCCGGTTTCTTTTCCTCCGCCATGCGCATCTTGTTCACAGCCTTGACCATCAGGAAGATGACCCAGGCGAGGATAAGGAAATTGATGAGCACCGTGATGAAACTGCCGTAGGCAAAGACGGCGCCTTGTTCGCGGGCCTGCGCCAGCGTCGGCGCGGTGACTGCACTCGACAGCGGCAGAAAATAGTCGGCGAAATCGAAACCACCGCCTGTTATCGCCCCGACGACAGGCATGACGATGTCGTTCACCAGGGAATTGACGATACCGGTGAATGCGCCGCCAATAATGATGCCGACCGCAAGGTCTATGACATTGCCCTTGGCAATGAAGGAACGGAACTCGCTAATCACAGACATGGAAAGACCTCCGCTTCACGCTGCATCAGAAGCAACATAGCGCCTCTGCCCGGGCTGGAAAGAGCAACCTCCGAAGATGTCTCTGCAGCCGTCCATTGGACTTTTTACCAATGGCGCCACAATTTCCAAGCGCCCTCTTTTCGCCTAAGGTCCGAGCTGCCGCAATTGCTTGCGGGGAGGAGCCATGCTTCCAGGTTGGGCCATTTTCGTATCTGCCTTCGGCTACGTCTTGCTGCTGTTTGCCGTGGCCAGCTATGGCGATCGGCGCAGCCGTCTCCCCGGAGGGCCGAAAAACGGACGGCCCGTCGTCTATGCACTCAGTCTTGCGATCTACTGCACCTCCTGGACCTATCTCGGCGGTGTCGGCCTCGCGTCCCAGAAAGGCCTGGAGTTCACCGGGATCTACATCGGGCCGATCCTGGCCTTCACCCTCGGCATGCCGATCCTGAAGCGGATCATCGAACTGGCCAAGGCGGAGAAGCTCACATCGGTCGCCGACTTCATCGCCGCCCGGTACGGCAAGAATTCAACGGTCGCCATGATCGTCGCGGTCATCGCGCTTGTTGGAGCCATTCCCTATATTGCGCTTCAGCTGAAGGCCGTGTCGAGTTCCGTAACGGCAATGGTCAATCCCTCCGATTACGGTATCGGCAACGGCAATCTCTACTTCCTCGACCTTGCCTTGATCGTCACGCTGATGATGGCGTGTTTTGCCGTCGTCTTCGGCACACGTCACACGGACGCGACCGAACATCAGGATGGACTGATCCTAGCCGTCGCCATGGAATCCGTCGTGAAACTGTTCGCCTTCGCCACGGTCGGGCTGTCGGTGCTGTTTGTCCTGTTCGACGGCCCGGCGGATCTCCTTGCAAAAGCTTCGGACAATCCGCTCGTTCACTCGGCGCTCGCCTATGAGACCCCCGCCAGCCGCTGGATCATCCTGATTCTGCTGTCCGCATTCGCAATCATCCTGCTACCCAGACAATTCCATGTCACCGTGGTTGAGAACCGCACCAACCGCGAAAGAAAAGTGGCCGGGGCGCTGCTTCCCCTCTACCTCATCGCCATCAATCTTTTCGTGCTGCCGGCAGCCGCAGCGGGCTTGATCACTTTCGGCGGCGTTGGCGACGCTGATCTGTATCTCCTGACCCTGCCGCTCGCCGGAGAACTCAGGATCGTTTCACTGATTGCCTTCATCGGCGGGTTTTCCGCCGCCACTGCGATGGTGATCGTCGAATCGGTTGCCTTGTCGATCATGATTTCCAACGACATCGTCATCCCGATCTTCTTGCGGCAGAAGCTGATGGCGGCTCGCGCCGGCCAGAGGACGGATTTCACCCGTACATTGCTAAACATCCGTCGGCTGGCGATCTTCGCAGTGCTTATACTGGGTTACGGATATTATCGTATGGCCGACAGCGAGTCGGGCTTGGCGTCGATCGGACTCCTGGCGTTTGCGGCCATCGCGCAGGTTGCTCCCGCTCTCTTCGGCGGATTGATGTGGCGGCGAGCCAATGCGCGAGGCGCGATTCTCGGCATGTCGCTGGGTTCCCTTGTCTGGGCATACCTGCTTTTCCTGCCGAGCATCGGGGGGCCGGACAACTCCTATGTTGCGGCGGCAATCCTCAATTTCATCATTCCCGGAACGACGATGTTCTCCGGTCCCGAGACCGATCCGCTGGTCAACGCCACAATCTTCAGCCTGACATTGAACACGCTCGCCTTCATCCTTGGCTCTCTGTCCCGCAATCCCCGACCGGTGGAAAGGATCCAGGCCGGAATCTTTGTCAAAGGTCATCTGCGGTCGCAATTTGCAACCCGTGGCTGGAAGACACGGGTCAGCGTCGGCGACCTCAAGACGGCCATCGCCCGATACCTCGGCGAGGAACGGATGCAGCGCTCCTTCTCCAATTACGAACGGACGGCGGGGCGCACGTTCAGCGATGAGCAACCAGCAGACATGGCGATGATCCATTTTTCCGAGCAACTGCTCGGCAGCGCCATCGGCTCCTCCTCGGCACGCCTGGTTCTGTCGCTCATCCTCCAGAAGGCCGAGGATACCAATGCGGACACAGCGTGGCTGCTCGACCAGGCGAGCGAGGCGCTGCAATACAATCAGGACATGCTGCAGACTGCGCTATCGCAGATGGACCAGGGCATCGCTGTGTTCGACAGTGCGGAGCGGCTGACGATCTGGAACAGGCGTTTCCGGAACCTGCTCGATCTTCCAGAACACGTCGGGCAGGTCGGCTTCCCCCTCGCAGACATCATCGCGCTTCTGTCCGAACGGGGCGACATTCCTCCGGCCGAGGAGGAGAACATCGTTCGGCAGTTCCACACCCTGGATGCTCCCTTCTCCCTCGTGCTCAAGGGCGCAGACCGCATCATCGAGGTCCGCTCGAATGCAATGCCGGACCGGGGCATCGTTGCAACCTTCACCGATATTTCGGAACGTGTGGCAGCCGACAAGGCTTTGAAGCAGGCAAATGAAACCCTCGAGCAGCGTGTCGAGGAGCGAACTGCGGAACTCACGCGCGTCAATCGCGAACTTGCCGAGGCTCAGGCCTCTGCCGACGAGGCCAATATCGGCAAAACGCGCTTCTTTGCGGCCGCCGGCCATGACATCCTTCAGCCGCTGAATGCCGCGCGCCTCTATTCCTCAGCGCTCGTGGAACGCCTCGGCACGTCGGACGGAAACAGCGCCCTTGTCCGCAACATAGATTCGGCCTTGGAATCTGTTGAAGCAATTCTCGGCGCCGTGCTGGATATTTCGCGGCTTGACACTGGAGCGATGAAGCCGCGCGTCACTTCGATCGCGCTGGAGGAACTCTTCAAGCGGATCGAGACCGACTATGCGCCAATGGCACGGGAAAAGAACCTGAAACTGGTGGTCATGCCGACGTCATTGCGCGTCCGATCGGACACCAACCTCCTCCGGCGCCTTGTCCAGAACCTGGTGTCAAACGCGATCAAGTACACGATCAACGGCAAGGTGCTGGTCGGCGCCCGCCGGCGGGGCAATCGGGTAATCATCGAGGTTCTGGATTCCGGCATCGGCATTCCCTCTTCCAAGTTCCGCACCGTGTTCAAGGAATTCGCCCGCCTGGACGAAGGCGCAAAGACGGCAGCTGGACTTGGCCTCGGACTGTCGATCGTCGACCGGATCTCGCGGGTTCTCAACCATCCCGTCGAACTGGTGTCGCAACCCGGCCGCGGCACCATCTTCCGGGTGCAGATTCCCATGGATCCCGCTCTCCCGCAGAAGACCTTCCGGACACAGGATCGACCGGAGAGCCGGAAACGTTCTCAACCACTCAGCGGCCTGCGCGTCCTTTGCATCGACAACGAACCGAAGATCCTTGAAGGCATGTCCCTGCTGATCACCGGCTGGGGGTGCACGGTAAGCCAGGCCGAATCGATCTCGGCACTCGACGCCCTCGTTTCTCGCCGCGAGCCCGCGCCCGAAATCATCATTGCCGATTTCCATCTGGACGATGGAGACGGAATCGAGGCCATTCTCAAGCTGCGATCGGCATACCAGGCTCATATCCCGGCGCTGCTGATTACCGCCGACCGAACGCCAGACGTTCGGGCCGCGGCCGAAAGACACGAGGTCGAAGTGCAGCACAAACCGGTGCGTCCGGCCGCATTGAGGGCCTACCTCACGCAGGTGGCAAGCCTCAAACGTGTTGCTGCCGAATAGAAAATCAGCCAGTAAGTGCGCGTTCATCTCCGGGTCATCACAGACAGTTTACGGTGATAACCGCTCTGGGCGCACTGGGTCGGAACCCTCCGGCTTTTTCCTGCGTTTAGGCGCGTGACTTTCCCGGCCCGCAGAGGCCTTACGGACCGAAGGGCCAATCCATCGGGACGGTAGAGACGGAGACCGCGACCGATGAAACGGTTTGATATTATTGATGGAATGCGGGGTTATTTTCTCGTTTTCATGGTACTAAACCACCTGATCTTCGCCGGCGGTTACTTCCTGGTCAAGATCAACCACAACCAGCTTGCTTTTGTCGAGGATGCTCAAGGCTTCGTCTTTTTGTCCGGCCTGCTGATCGGCATGGTCTATGCCAAGAAGATGCTGAAGAGCGGCTACGCGGCCGGTCGCACGGCGATCTACAATCGCGCCTTCGAGCTCTACAGATACGCAATGGGGATCGTGCTCCTGGTGCTCGTAGCGCAGATGGTGCTGCCGGGCGCCTACACAATATGGTTCAATTGGCTCGGCTACACGACGTTTGACGATCCGCTGCGTCTTGCGGCGATTGCGTCTTTCCTGTTTCAGCCGACCTTCATGGATATCCTGCCGCAGTACATCGTCTACATGCTCTTTGCACCCATGCTTGTTAAGCTGGTGCTGGAGGATAAGTGGCATTACGTGATCGCGGGATCGGTAATGCTCTGGATGGCGGCGCAGCTCGGGCTGCAACAACTGGTGACGACGCCGATCAACGACATGATCATGGGGGCCGACGATCAGGGGATCCGGGTATCGTTCAACCTGCTCGGCTGGCAGATCGTGTTCTACTCGGCACTGGTACTCGGCGCCCTGACCTCTGCGGGCAAGATCGACTGGGCCCGTATCCTCTCGCCGGAGAACACCTTCATCCCGAAGGCCGCACTCGTGCTCGTGATGTTCTTCCTGCCGTTGCGGTTAATCACCGCCCACGAACTCATGCCGCCGCATATGATCGGCAAGTTCGCCTCCATGGAGATTCGCGCCGATTTCGGGCCGGTCTATCTGCTGAACTTCGCTGCGATGGCGATGCTTGTTACCTGGCTGATCGTTGCAGGTCCGAAGCACAAGGCCCCATGGGTACGCCGTGCCGCCGGCGCGATCACCTGGGTCTTCTCGCTCAAATATCTGCAGTTGCTCGGCAGACATTCGCTCCATGTGTATGTCTGGCATGTGGCGATCGTCTACTTCGTCTATTATTTCGACGGTCGCTCCCCCGAGCTGGACGAGGTGACCAAGACGGCAATTGCGCTGGTTGCCATCGGGCTTCTGTCGCTACCGGCCCTGTGGCGCGAACGGGACAAGCTGTTCGCCACGCCGGCCACACAGCCCGTGCAGGCACCCAAGCAGAAGCCTGCGGCCCAGCGTCAGATGGCGCTTCGCTGAACCGGGGCGGGGCGGTTCAGGTGACCGCCCCAACCTGCCGGGGAACGAACTCGTTGTCTCCATAGTCATAGATCTCGCTGAGCGTCTTCTTTCCCGACGCTACAGCGATCACATCCTCGAAGATGCGGCATCCCGCCGCTTCTATCGTCTCCTCGCCCGTAACGATGCCGCCGCAGTTCAGATCCATGTCCTCCTTCATGTGTTCGTACATTTCGGAGTTCGTGGAGATCTTGATGCAGGGCGACGGCCTGAAGCCGGAGACGGAGCCGCGGCCGGTCGTGAAGCAGATGACATTGCAGCCGCCAGCCACCTGACCCGTAACCGCCACCGGATCGTAGCCCGGAGTATCCATGAATACGAAACCCTGCTCGGTCACGGGCTCGGCAAATTCATAGACGGCCTTGAGCGGCATCGACCCGCCCTTGGCCACGGCGCCGAGTGACTTCTCCAGGATGGTTGTCAGGCCGCCCAGCTTGTTGCCGTAGGACGGGTTGTTGTTGAGCTCATCGCCGTTGCGGGCGGTATAATCCCGCCACCACTCGATCCGCTGCAGGAGCTTTTCCGCCACCGCGGGCGTCACCGCGCGGCGGGTGAGCAGGTGCTCCGCCCCATAGATCTCGGGGGTTTCCGACAGAACGGTCGTGCCCCCGTTGCGCACGATGAGATCGGACGCATGACCGAGTGCCGGATTGGCGGAAATGCCGGAGTAACCATCTGAACCGCCGCATTCGAGTGCGAGCTTCAGCTTGGACAGCGGCTGCACGGTTCGTTTCGCTGCGTTCACCCCGGGCAGCATTTCCCCGATGATCCGGATCGCTGCATCGATCGTCTTGCGGGTTCCGCCATGCTGCTGGATCGTCATCGTGCGAAGCCGATCACCCTCTTCCATCCGATAGTGTTCCAGGATCGGCGCTATCTGGTTGGTTTCGCAACCGAGGCCGATCATCAGGATGCCGCCGAAATTCGGATGGCGCGCATAACCCTGGATCGTCCTGATCAGCAGCCGGTAGCCCTCCGACTTGGTGTTCAGTGCGCAACCTGCACCATGGGTCAGCGCCACGACACCGTCGACATTCGGGAACCCATCCAGTCCACCGAGGCGATTGAAATAGTCCGCGATGTAGCGCGACACCGTGGCGGAGCAGTTGACGGAGGAAATGACGCCAATGAAGTTTCGGGTACCTGCACCGCCGATGCCCCTGTCATAGCCGAGGAAAGTCCGACGCTCGGCCTCGGGCAGCATCCCTCGTTCTTCGGCATCCACGCTGAACTGATGCTCGTGTTCGGAGGGGAGCATGGCGAGGTTATGCAAATGGACATGGCTGCCAGGCTCGATATCCTGTATGGCCAACCCGATAACCTGACCGTACTTCTTGACCTCGCATCCTGCCGGAATAGGCCTTATCGCCACTTTGTGACCACGGCCGATCAACTCCCGGGCGACGACATCGCGATAACCGGTCGGGGCCCCCGCCTGCATGGATCGGCGGGCAACGCCTACATCGTCCACCGGGTTGAGGACGATGACCGGTGATACAGCCGCGATATCCATTTCTCCTGCCCTCCAGAGACATGCGGGGATTGGACATACCCGCCGACGCTTCCAGCGCACACGTTGTGCGCGGGCGCCCGCGCTGACAGAGAAACGGTCCGCGCTCCACGAAAATGGTAGAGCCTTCACTATCCCTTGCCAAGACCACACAGGGGCCGCAATGAAGAGCGGATCGGCGAGGAAGCTGCAACCGGTTTCCCGTCATCGTGACGGAGACCATTCGCAAAGTTGGGAAGAGACATGACGACCAGATTGGACAGAAAGACCGTCCTCGTGACCGCTGCAGCGCAGGGTATCGGCCGAGCTACCGCACTCGCCTTTGCCGAGACTGGCGCCACAGTCCACGCCACCGACATCAACGAGACTCTGCTTGGCGAACTGCCGCAGATCGGCAACCTGACGACCACCCGCCTCGACGTGCTGGATGAAGCTTCGGTCAAGGCTTTCGCCGAGAAGGCCGGCCCGTTCGACATCCTCTTCAACTGCGCGGGCGTGGTACATGGCGGCACCATCCTCGACATGAAGGACAGCGACCTCGAATTCGCGTTCGACCTCAATGTCAAGGCGATGATCCGGACGATCCGCGCGGTGCTGCCCGGCATGCTCGCAAAACAGGACGGTTCGATCATCAACATGTCGTCCGTCGCCTCGAGCATCAAGGGGGTCCCCAATCGCTTCGCCTATGGCGTCACCAAGGCAGCGGTCATCGGCCTCACGAAATCGGTTGCCGCTGACTATGTCGCGCAAGGCATCCGCTGCAACGCGATCTGCCCCGGCACGGTCGAAAGTCCGTCGCTCCAGGACCGCATGCGGGCGCAGGGCAACTACGACGAGGCACGCGCCGCCTTCATCGCCCGCCAACCCATGGGACGGCTCGGTACCCCGGAAGAAATCGCCGAGCTTGCCGTCTACATCGCTGGAGCCACCTATACGTCAGGCCAGGCCTTCTGCATCGACGGCGGCTGGACCATCTGACCTGTCCCGCGCGGGCTCGCCGGCAAACCTCAGGCGGCGGCGAGTTTGCGCATTTCCGCGGATACCAGCGCCCGCCATCCGGCATGTTCCACCAGCGCCTGGGGAAAGAGGCCGGGGATGGCGAAGAATGGGCCCGACGGATCGGCTGGCGTCGCCGCTGCGGCCGCGGCCTTCAGTTCGGCAGCCCTTGGGTCGTTGATTTCCGGAACCTTGATGAGATAGGTCATCCAGACGGCCGCGAGATAGGCAAAGGCCCACGCATCGCGTCCCTTCGCCAGTTCCTCTATGGCCGGCACCATGATCCGCGGCGGCAGCTTCTGCGACCCGTCCATGGCGACCTGCCGGGTGAGATGGGCGACACCCGGATTGCCGAACCGGCGGAACAGTTCGGCCTGATAGGCGTCAAGATCGATGCCCGGAACCGGCTCCAGCGTCATGAGCACCGCCTGCATATGGCGAACCACCTGCTCGTGGAATTCCGGACCGGCGACCACGTCGCGGATATAGGTCAGGCCATGGAGCTGGCCGAGATAGGCCAACAGCGAATGGGAGCCGTTCAGCAGCCGGAGCTTCATCTTTTCATAAGGCTCGACATCGTCGACAAAAAGAGCGCCACCCGCTTCCCATCTGGGCCTGCCGGACACGAAATGGTCCTCGATTACCCACTGCATGAAGGGCTCGGTATCGAGTGCCAGCCTGTCCTCCAGCCCGATCAGGTTCGCGGCGCGGGCGCGGGTTTCTTCCGTCGCGGCGGGCACGATGCGATCAACCATGCTGGAGGGGAAGGCGCCCTGCCCCGCGATCCAGTTGGCGAGCGCCGGGTCACGGGCACCGGCCATCTCGATCACCAGCCGCCTGACGATGCGGCCATTGGTCGGCAGGTTATCGCAGCACAATACCGTAAAGGGCGGCAGCCCGGCGGCATGCCGTCGCGACAGGCCCTCGACGATGTAGCCGATGACGCCGACCGGCGCATGCGGCTGGGCGAGATCGGCTGCGACGGCCGGATGGTTGCGGTCGAGACCGCCGGTCGAAGGGTCAAGCCCATAGGCCTTTTCGGTGACGGTCATGGTAACGATGCCGATCGCAGGATCGGCCATCAGCGCCAGGATCTCTTCGCGATCCTGTGCTCCGGAAAGGCCGCGGATGATGGAGCCGACCACCTGCGCCAGGTCGCCGGCGGCACTGCGGGCGATGACCGTGTAAAGACCATCCTGCGCCGCGAGATCGCGCACGAGTTCAACAGAGCGCAGGTTGACGCCGACGATGCCCCAATCCCCGAATTCCTCGCCCAGCGCGGCATCCGTATATACCGCCTGATGGGCCCGGTGAAAGGCGCCGAGGCCGAGATGCAGAATACCGGGCTTCAGGGACTTTCTGTCATAGGCGGGCCCGGTGATGCCGGCGGGCAGAACGGACGTGGCGGACAGGCGCGGCATGACGATCAGCGATGCCCGGCTTGGCCGAAGCATCCTCCTGTTTCAGACCCGCGAGTGATAGCCTCCTCCCCATCCGCCGGTCAACGGTATGCCGTGGACCGTGCCTCGCCCGGCCCGCGCCAGACTTCTCCCACACCCTCCCGCCGGCCATACCCGCGGGCTCCTCAATCGCTCCCCGAACGCACCGCTTCCACGGCGAGCGAGCCTTCGGGCAGCGGGCGCAGCAGATCGGCTTCGGGCCGGGTCAGGTCCAGCCAGTGGCGCCAGTCTTGTGGCCGCAGCACCGCGACCTGCCGGTTGTGGATCGGCGCAACATCGGGCCCTGGCGCGGTGGTGAGCATGGTGAAGGCGGGAGGCTGGTTGCTCTTCTCCCCCTCGCCTGCTGCCTCGCGCCCCACATCCCGCCAAAGCCCGGCGATGCAGAGGAAGGGCGCGTCCTTCAGCGTAAAGCGATGCTTGGCCTTCGGGTATTTCCGGCCAGTGAACTCGAAGAAAGCGGAGGCCGGGATGAGGCAGCGGCGGCTTTGCGCAAAGCTTCGCCCTTCCGAGCGGAAGTTGAACACCGGCCCTCCCTTTTTGCCCGGCGGCGGAGGGAAGCCGAAGCGCATGGGCGACAGCGCCACCACGCCCTCGCCCTCCGACCGCATCACCGGCCCGAGATCGCCGATGCGGATGTCATCGGCCTGGGGCAGATCCGCCTCGCCCTGGTGCGCGGCGGCTTTCATCCCCGCTTCCTCCACCGCGCGGAGATATTCAGCATACCGGATGTGTTGTTC
>JAEYTV010000302.1 GCA_023433855.1 Pseudomonadota bacterium
AATTCTTGTCATCCTGAGAATATTCGTACTCCGCATCATAACGCTGGAACTTACCTGTCAAGCGGTAAGAAAGCGTGTCATCCTCGGTAATGTTGTCGCCAAAGTCGAATCCACCTTCCTTGTGCGCAAACGAGCCGCCGGTGCCATAGACTTCACCAAAGCGCTCGCTCTTCGGCCGCTTGGTCACATAGTTTACCGAGCCGCCGGGATCCGAAACGCCGAAGCCTGTGGAGTTGGCTCCCTTCAGGATCTCGACGCGATCGTACCCATAGGGTTCCTCGAGAATGCCGCCCCAGCTCCGGCCAACGGCCAGTCCGTCGCGATAAGTGAAGGGCGCAAACCCGCGGATCTTGAAATAGTCATAACGATCGTCGGAGCCATAATAGTCGGTAACGACGCCCGCCGTATATTGAATGACCTCCTCGATGCTGTTTGCGCCACGCTCTTCGATCTCCCTCGAGGTGATAACGGAAACCGAAGCTGGAGTGGTGAGGATGTCGCCCGGCATCTTGCCGACTGCAGTTGTTTCGGTTGCGACGATGGATTTGGAGTCGTTTTCCGTGTTCAAGACGCCCGCGCTGCCACTGCCTTCCAGAAAAATAGTCTCAAGCGTTGTGTCTGAGCTTGAACTTTCAGCGTCCTGACCACGGGACACCGCGGGCGCAAGCAGCACGAGACCGGTGCACCCCAGCAGCACCGCCCTGCGGTAACGTGTAAGAGCCTGCCGAGAGCGTCCTTTGGTTCTGCCGATATCCATTTTCGCGATCTTCATCTTCGTTCCTGCCGGTGCTGGCCGGCTTCAAGGAGTTATGCCAATCGAGGACGGTCCCGCCCTCCACCCTATCGCCGACGCACGCAACGTCTGCTTGGATGGCATGCAGGCCCGCCTTTCGGAAAAGGCCATAACTTGAGCATTACGGTACAGTATTGTAGCTTTTTCCGTTTTTGTAGAAAGCTCCGGAAACTTAGCCTCCCGGCGAGGCGACCCTGGCATCGCGCTTGACGGACGCGACTGAACCTGAGAGTGGAAGTCCACTTAAACCGAGTGGAGCATCTTGCCATGTTGCGGTTCTTTCGCCTGTGGCCAGCGGTCGCAGCCGTGCTACTTCCAGTGATTGCCGCGAACCCAGCTTCGGCCGAACAAGCGGGTACCTACCCGATCGTCATCAAGCATGCCTTCGGCACGACCACCATCGCCCGAAAGCCCGCGCGGGTCGCAACTGTCGCCTGGGCAAATCACGAGGTTCCTCTCGCACTTGGCATCGTGCCGGTGGGGTTTGCAGCCGCCAATTTCGGTGACGATGATGGAAATGGCGTGCTGCCTTGGGTCGAAGAGAGGCTGGCCGAACTCGGCGCCGATAAGCCGGCGCTGTTCGACGAAGGAGACGGCATCGATTTCGAGGCAGTGGCTGCCAGCAGACCGGACGTGATCCTCGCCGCATATTCGGGACTCAGCCGGGCCGATTATGACACGCTGAGCCAGATCGCGCCGGTCGTTGCCTATCCCGATGCGCCCTGGTCCACGGACTGGCGCGAAATGATCCGCCTCAACAGCACCGGACTTGGAATGGCGGCCGAAGGCGAGGCACTGATCGCCCAAATCGAAGGAGAGATCGCCAGGTCTGTGGCTCGCTATCCCGAGTTGCAGGGGAAGTCGGCAATGTTCGTCACCCACCTGGACACGACGAACCTGAGCTTGATCAGCTTCTATACGACGAACGACACCCGCGTGAGATTCTTCGGCGACCTGGGGTTACGCTCCCCGAAGAGCGTCGTCGAGGCCTCGGCGCCGGGTAGATATTCAGGTTCGATAAGCGCCGAGAGGATCGATATGTTCGATGATGTCGACATTGTCGTAACCTACGGCGGCGACGACCTGCGCAAGGCCTTGGCGGCGGACCCGCTGATGTCGCGGATGCCGGCTGTTGGCGACGATGCCGTTGTCATGCTGGGGCGCGATCCGTTTGGCACGGCCGCCAATCCCACACCGCTGTCGATCAGCTGGGTGCTTGACGACTACGTAGACATGCTGGCCAGAGCGGCGCGGCGCGGTCAATGACAGCGGACTGCATGACATCCCGGCGTCGTCTGGCCCAATCCCTTCGCGGCAATGGCAGCCGGATGATGTCCGTGCTGGCGGTTCTTGCCGGGCTTTGCCTGCTGCTCGTCCTGTCGGTTGCCGTTGGCACGCGCAGCGTCGGCTGGGGGGATATTGTTTCGGGCGTGGCCGGACGGGTGGACAACATCGACCACGCGGCGGTCGCCGCGCGTGTCCCGCGTAGCCTGCTTGCCGGGCTTGCGGGAGCAGCACTTGGCCTGGCAGGGTCCATCATGCAGGCAGTGACACGCAACCCGCTTGCCGATCCCGGCATTCTGGGGGTCAACCTGGGCGCGTCGCTGGCGGTGGTCATCGGAGTGGCGTGGTTCAACATGACGTCCGCGACAGCTTTTATCTGGGCGGCAGTGTTCGGTGCCGGGGTGACCGCGGTCTTCGTCTATGTCATCGGTTCGCTCGGCCGCGGTGGAGCGACGCCATTGAAGCTGGCATTGGCAGGGGTAGCGACATCGGTCGCTTTTTCATCTCTCGTCATAGCAGTGGTTCTGCCACGCGCCGACATCGCCGGCGGCATTCGTTCCTGGCAGGTCGGCGGCGTGGGCGGCGCGACCTTCTTCTCCATCTCGAACGCCTTGCCATTTCTGTTGACGGGTTTCACGCTCGCCTTTCTTTGCGCCCGCAAGCTGAACTCCCTGGCGCTTGGCGACGATGTCGCCGCCGGCCTTGGCGAGAGGGTTGCCGTTGCCAGAGCCGTCTCCGCCTTGAGCGCCATACTTCTTTGCGGCGCCACGACCGCCTTATGTGGGCCGATCGGCTTCGTCGGCCTGGTTATTCCCCATCTCTGCCGGCTGCTCGTCGGAGTCGATCACCGCTGGCTTTTGCCTTTTTCTGCTCTGGCGGGAGCCTGCCTGCTGCTTGCCGCCGATATCGCCGGCCGCATCGCGGCACGTCCCGACGAGCTTGAGGTCGGCATTGTCACGGCCGTCATCGGCGCCCCCTTCTTCATTTGGGTCGTCAGACGCCAGAGGATACGTGATCTGTGAGCATGTCATTCTCGCCACTCGCAGTTGTCGTGCGTGGCCGCCAAGCTCGGCAGCAACAGCGCAGGCGGATCATCGTGCTGCTTCTGGCGCTGCTGGCATCTGCCTTCGCGCTCAGCCTGATGCTCGGCCAAAGCTATACGCCTCCGGCGGAGGTCATGCGCATCCTGTTTGCCCAGGACGTAAGCGGAGGCGATGCCTTCGCCGTGGGCCAGTTGCGTCTGCCGCGGGCATTTCTGGCAGTCCTGGCGGGGCTGAGCTTCGGTCTCGCCGGAGCCGCCTTCCAGATCATGTTGCGCAATCCGCTGGCAAGCCCGGACATCATCGGCATCAATCTCGGTGCGAGCGCCGCCGCAGTCTTTGCTATCGTCGTGTTGCAGTTGAACGGCCCGGCCGTCTCTGCCTTCGCCGTTGCCGCCGGCCTTGGCGTGGCACTGCTGACATACGGGCTGTCCTTTCGTAACGGCCCCTCCGGGACACGCCTGATCCTGGTCGGAATCGGCGTGGCCGCCATCATGGAAAGCTTCATCGCCTATACCCTTTCGCAGGCGCCCGCGTGGAACCTGCAGGAGGCCATGCGCTGGTTGTCGGGTAGCGTCAACGGTGCCCAGCTGCGGCAGGCCATACCTCTTGCGGTCGCCCTCGCCACCTTTGGCGGGTTGCTGTTGAGCCGTGGCCGCGACCTCGACACACTGAAGCTTGGCGACGATGCCGCCGCTGCGGTCGGTACCAATGTCGCAATGACCCGGATCACCGTCATGATGGCCGCGGTGGGCATGGTCGCGGTTGCGACCGCCGTCACCGGACCGATCTCATTCGTGGCGTTCCTGTCTGGATCGATCGCCACCCGCATGACCGGGGGCAATGGCTCCCAGCTTATTCCCTCCGCCTTGGTCGGCGCAATTCTGGTCCTCGCGGGCGACTACATTGGCCAGCATCTGCTCCCGGGGCGTTATCCGGTCGGGGTTGTGACCGGAGCCTTGGGGGGTCCGTACCTGCTTTATCTGATCATCCGGGTCAACCGGAGCGGAGGTTCGCTGTGAGCGCTTCCACTCTCACCGCAACGAAGCTTATGGCGGGATATGGCGACACGCTCATTCTCGACCGGCTCGATATCAGCCTCATGCCCGGCCGGATCACGGCGATTGTCGGCGCCAATGCCTGCGGCAAGTCCACCTTGCTGCGCGCCATGTCGCGGCTGCTGCGGCCGCTCGGTGGAGAGGTTTTGCTCGACGGCAAGTCAATTCACCACATGGCGCCGCGCAAGCTGGCCCAGCGGCTTGGCCTGCTGCCACAGTCGCCGCTCGCCCCCGAGGGGATCACGGTGGCCGACCTGGTCGGCCGCGGCCGGCCTCCTCCCCAGGGCTTCCTGTCAACCAGGCGCCGGGGCGCCAACGCGGCCGGGGCCGCG
>JAEYTV010000304.1 GCA_023433855.1 Pseudomonadota bacterium
CCCGGACCGGGTCTGGCCATCCGCTGCCCCGGCGCGGTGAGCAAGCCGCAACTCGACATCCTGCGCCAGGCCGATGCGATCTACATCGACGAGATCCGCAAGGCCGGACTCTACGACACGATCTGGCAGGCTTTCGCCGTGCTCCTGCCTGTGCAGACGGTCGGCGTGATGGGTGACTACCGTACCTACGACTTCGTCTGTGCGCTGCGCGCCGTCACTTCGGTCGACGGCATGACGGCCGACTTCTACCCCTACGACATGAACTTCCTGGGACGCACGGCTACCCGCATCATCAACGAGGTGCGCGGCATCAACCGCGTCGTCTACGACGTGACGTCGAAGCCGCCTGGCACGATCGAGTGGGAGTGACGGATATAAACAGCGGCAAAGCCACTTCGACAGTTTGAAGTACTCTAGCGTAGAATGACGTGCACAGAGGCGTGCCCGCTTCGCGCCTCATGCACGAACCCACTGCGCGGGAGAGCGCCTCGGTCTGAGATACGAACGTCCCCGACAGCCAGGTTGCTTTGCTTAGGTATCCCAGCATGTGGCAAAGAGTGCTATTGAGGTTGGATCTCGCGTAGTGCCCAAGGAGATGTCTGGTTCGTCAGGGGTGGGCCACCTGGCGTCCCCCCTGATTTCCCGGGAAAACTGTAGACCTGGTAGTATTGATTCAAACGCTGTTCGAGTTCCTGCCGGACATTGGCAAGACCAGGCTCGTCGATGACGTCGCGCATCTCGCGCGGATCTGCCTGCAGATCAAATAGACGCACAATACCGTCGGTGATGTATCGGACGAGCTTAAAACGCTGCGTGCGGATCATCTGCACGTCGCCAAATTCGCAGAACTGCTCGTCTCGCCATCCTGGCATCTGGTGACCCTGCAGAAGCGGAAGATACGACCTTCCGGCGTAGTTACCAGTCTCCGGGAGAGGCGACCTTGAATAATCAAGCAGGGTTTGGAAGAGGTCGAGATGATCGGCGAATTCGGTTCGTCGCTGCGCAGCAACGTCCGGCCCCATCAGGATCAGTGGAACGCGGATGGTTTCCTCGACCATGTTGAGCGGCAGCGTGCCATTGCCTTTGCCCCAGATGCCGTGATGACCGCAGTTGAGGCCATGATCGGACGTGTAGACGATCAACGTATCCTGAGCGATGCTCTCGGAGTGCAGTGTGTCGAGCAATCTGCCCACACCCTCGTCGATTGCCGTGACGGCGGCATAGTAGTTGGCGAGTGCCAGCTCGCTTCGTGTCCGGTCGACGAGATCGCGGGACTCTAGATTCTGGATACCAAACGGGTAGGTTTCGCTGAGCGGGACATCGCGAAAGCTGCAGTGCTGATAGCGGTCGACCAGCCGTTCGGGCTGTTCTGCCCACGGACTATGTGTCTGCACATGTCCGACCACCAGGAAGAACGGCCGGCTGCGGTCGCGCCGGCGGATGAAGTCGATGGCCTGGTCGGTAATGACAGACGCCTTGGAGCCGGCGATCGCCTCGAGACGACCGTCTATGCAGTAGCGTGCCGGACCAGTCGCATCGATCGGATAGTCGCCGGCGAGTGCGTTCCATTTGTCGAAGCCGCGCTGCGGTTTGTCGTCATTGCCCAGGTGCCACTTGCCAACCAGCCCCGTCATATACCCAGCCTGTTGCAGGCGTTCTGCGAGCGTGACTTCATCCTTCAGCCAGTCGCGGCGGAAATACTCCGGCTGGTTGTCGAGATAATCATGCACCCCGTGCTGAGACGATGTCTTGCCCGTCAGCAGGCATGCACGCGCCGGCGAGCAAACAGGGGTCGGCGTGAAAGCGTTCTCCATGACGGTTCCGCGCGCCGCCAGATGGTCGAGGGTAGGGGAGGCGATCTCGCTGTTGCCCGACGAGCCAAGCGCCCAATGGCCGTGGTCGTCGGTGACGAACAGCAGGATGTTGCGCGGGTTGCTCAATAGTTGGCGCTTTCACGGACATAGCGGCCGAGCAGATGCCGGCCGGCCAGCTTCCACAGATGGTCGGCCACCAGACCGAAGAAACCGAGCAGAAAGATGCCGACGAACATCCAGTCGATGCGGAAGTAGAGTTTCGACGTCCAGATCAGGTAGCCGAGACCCGATTCCGCGGCCAGCATCTCCACAGCGACGATGACCAGGAAGGAGCCGGCGAGCGCGATACGCATCCCGACATACATCGATGGGACCGCCGCCGGCACCGTTACAAGCCAGAAGATTTGCCAGCGCGAGGCGCCGAGCGTCTTGGCCGCGAGGATCTTGTTGCGGTGGGTCGTCACGACGCCGGTCGCCGTGTTCATGACCACGACAAAGGCGGTAGAATACATCACCAGCAGGATCTTGGAGGTTTCGCCAACGCCGAACCAGACGAGGAATAGGGTTGTCAGCGCAAGCGCCGGTATGAAGCGCAGGAAGTGGATGTAGGGATCGAAAACCTGCCGTGCCGTCAGGTTGGTGCCGATCAGGAGGCCGATGGGTATAGCGACAAGACTGCCAAGCAGAAAGCCGGTCACTATCCTGAAGAGGCTGATCCCGATGTGGTTCAGCAGAAGGCCGCGCTGCAGCAGTTCCACTGCGCCCGTGAAGATCGAACTGATCGGCGGCAGGAAGAACGGATCGATGAAATAGCGCGCGGCAATTTCCCAGACGATCAGCCCGACGGCCACGGACGCAGCCGAGATCCAGAAGCCAGATGGCGTTCGGCGCGCGGAAGGCACACGAGCACGAACCGGTGGGTTGGCGGCGTCTAGGACCATACCTTGTTCACCTCCTCCTCAATGTCCTTGCCGAGCCTCGACAGCAGTTCGACATAGATCGGGTTGGTCTGGTCGCGCGGATAGGGAAGCGCGACCTCATATTCCTGCTTGATGTGCGCTCGCGGTCCCGCGGACATGAGGACGATGCGCTGACCAAGGTTCAACGCCTCGCGGATGTCGTGCGTAACGTAGACGGCGGCCCGCTTCACCTCCGACCAGATCGCAACGAGCTGGCTCTGCAGCATATGGCGCGTCTGCGCGTCGAGCGCTGCGAAGGGCTCGTCCATCAGCATGATCTCAGGGCGCATCGCCAGCATGCGTGCGATCTGCACGCGCTGCTTCATGCCTCCGGAGAGCGCGTCGGGCAGCTTCTGGTCGTGGCCCGACAAATTTACCATTCTCAGCGCCTCATCCGCCCTGCGGCGACGTTCGTCGCTCGGCACGTGGTTGACGCGCAGCCCGAACTCCACGTTCTCGCGCACGGTCAACCATTGGAACAGGGCGCTGTCGAGATCCTGAAAGACCATGCCGCGGTCCTTGCCCGGTCCGCTGACCGGCGTCCCGTTGACGGAGACCAGGCCGGCCGTCGGAAAGTCGAATCCGGCGACCAGGCGAAGCAGCGTGGACTTGCCGCACCCGGACGGGCCGAGCAGGATCAGGAACTCGCCGTTGGCTACGGTGAGGTCGACATTCTGCAGGACCGGGACGCCCGACACGAACGCGTCATAGGCGAATGCGACGTTTGACATTTCGATAGTGATGGCAGCCTCCATCGGACAGGTGCGGGATACGGCGCGGACAGTCCGTGCCGTATCAAGGCTCACTTGAGCGCCGGGTCGACTTCCACGCCGGGAACAGCTTCTTCAAGCGCGGTCGTGTCGAACTGCGCCTTGAACTCGTAGGGTTCGATCTTGCCGGCGTCGACCAGGAAGTCGTACTTCCGCTTCAGTCTGGAATCGGGGCTCGAGCCGAAGCTCAGTCCGTAGCGCTGCTGACCGACGACGTTCTTGATCTGCTCTGCATCGCCGCCGACTGTCTGCGCGATCTGCGAGGTCGCCTCGTCGAGGTTGGCGTTCAGGTATTCCGATGCCTTCTGAAAGGCCTTCAGGCTACGCACGACCTTGTCCTTGTTGGCGGCGTAGTATTCCTTCGTCGTGACAAGGAGCGCGCTGGTGCTTTGATTCACGATGCCGTCGTCGGCGATGAACTTCCATTTGCTGTCGGCGTTTATGGTCTGCACGCCTTCACCCCAGATCCACGCTGCATCAACCCGGCCGGCCTTCATGGCTCCGACGATTTCGAACAGGCCGGAGAAACCGACAAGCGTGACGTCTTTTTCCGGGTCGAGACCATTGTCCGTCAAATGGGTGCGGGTGACGAATTCCTGGGCGGTGCCGGTGGCGACGCCGATGCTCTTGCCCTTCAGGCCAGCGGGAACGTCGATATCGGCGCGGGTATAGAGCTTGTGCCAGCCCGGCAGCGGCTCGGCGATGACGCTAGGCGACATGAGCCTGCCAGCCGCGAAGCGGGTCAGCAGCGGAAAGTCGATGATGACGCCGAACTCGGCATTGCCGGCGAGGACGGCGTCTACGGTGTCCACGCCATATGAATAGGTCTGCACGACCGGGTTGATCCCCTCCTCCTTGAGGAAACCCTTGTCGGAGGCAATGATCGCCAGGGCGCCCATGCCGTAGCCATCGGTTGCGTAGCGTATGGTGTCTTCCGCGTGGCCGGGGGTGGCTGCAGCCAACGCCACGACGCCTGCGGCAAGCAGTCTGCTGATGTACCTCATGTCGAACTCCTTGTTCCCATTGTTCTAGATGAGAGTTGATGCACTGGCCGTCTTTCTCGACTCGGCCAGCCTTCTGGTCGCTTCGGTCGCCGCCTTCAGGACCTTCTTCATGGTGTCGTTGACGTCGATTTTGTCGGATCCGATCGCCGCAACCGCCATGACGCTGCTGATCGGAGCATCGTCAGCATGCTGCATCGCCGCCATGACGCGTACGACGGAGCCTTCATTGCTGACATACGAGCGGTCCTCGCGGATGCGCGCGAACCGCTCCCGGTGCTCGTCGGGTACAGACCGACCGAAGGTTCGTCTGTAGGTCAGTTCGACAACGTCCTCGGGTTGGAAAGCCAGCAGGAACTGGCCCATGCCATTCTCGATCCAATCGGTGTTCGGCACGAAGACATCGATGAAATGGTACGAGTTCAGCATCTCGAACTTCGCGACCAGCATGAAGAAGTCACCTTGGAAGGTGGCCACGCAGGCCGAATGCCCCGAAACGTGGGCGAGGCTGGTTACGACACCTTGGGTGAGTGGGCTGTGCAGGCCGAAGCTGCGAAGCGAATGCGCGAATGTCAGCGCCCTGTGAGCGACTGCGTAGCGGCCGTTTGGCCGCTCCTGACGGATCCAGCCTTCGTCGACAAGCATTTTGAGCAGGCGGGTGAGCGAGGCAGGTGACAGGCTCAGGCGCTCGGCGAGTTCCGAAAACGTCGCAGCCCGGGGATCCCGGCTGATCGCCTCCACCAACGCCAATGCCCTTCGGCCAGCCACCAAAAGATTCATCACGAATGAACTTTCATAAATGAAAGTAGTTGATTTCACTATTGACAGTCTTGCGCACACGACATCCTTTGTCAAAGGAAGAGATTTCCTTATGCGATTGGTCGAGAGGAACGAAGTTGACGCGGCATCCGAACATCCTGATCATCTGTTCCGATCAACAGCGCGCCGACACATTGGGCTGCTACGGAAACGATTTTGTCGCTACGCCGAACATCGACAGCCTGGCTCGTGACGGCGTGCTGTTCGAGAATGCCTTCGTCCAGAGCCCGATCTGCGCGCCGAGCCGCGGCAGCTTCCTGACCGGACGCTACCCTAGGACGACGCGGCTCAGGCAGAACGGCCAGATAATGCCGCCTGACGAGAAGCCGATTTCTCGCCTGTTGGCCGACGAAGGATACGTCGCGGGTCTCGTCGGCAAGTTTCACTTTGGTCCCGGCGACCCGGAGATCGCCAAGACGACCGAGCCGCGCATCGACGACGGCTTCAGCGAGTTCAACTGGGCGCAGTCGCCTACCGACAACTGGGGCCGCCATTCCGACTACACGCGCTTCCTGCAGGACAGAGGGCTTCGCTACGAGACCCAGCCGCATGAACTGTCTCGCTGGGCCAGGAAGGGCATGCCGGAGGACGCGACCGAGGCGGCATGGTGCGCGACCCGCGCCTGCCAGTTCATCCAGCGCCATGCCGAACAGGAACAGCCCTGGTTCTACATTGCCAACATCTACGCGCCGCACCATCCCTTCGATCCGCCGGAGACGTTTCTCAACCGCTATCTCGACCGGCTCGACGAGATTCCATTGCCCGCTGCAAGAGACGATAACCTGTCGTCCAAGTCGCCGTATCAGCGCACCGACTCGGAGGGCGCCTACGGCAAGGTGGGCGGCTTTCTAGGAGGCTTTGGCAAGCACGAGATGCGGGACGTCGACCACCGCATGGTGAAGGCGGCTTATTGGGCGATGTGTGATCATGTCGATCAGCAGGTCGGACGCATCCTGGCCGCGCTCGAGGAAACGGGCGCCGCGGATGATACGATCATCGTATACATGTCCGACCACGGCGAGATGATGGGCGATCACAACATCTATCTCAAGGGACCGTATTTTTATGATGTGGCGATCCGCGTACCTTTGATCATCCGGTACAGGCGTAAGATTGCGCCCCGTCGTGTCGAAGGACTCTTCGAACTCGTCAATCTGGCGCCAACGCTGCTCGAAGCGGCCGGCGCGCCGGCCTATGCGGGCATGCAAGGACGATCGGCGCTGGACTGGCTCATCGATCCGACGGCACCTGCGAGGACCGATACCTCGATCTATTGCGAATACTACAACGCCATGCCCTATCATCGCGATCCAACTGCCCAGTTGACCATGCTGCGTACGGAAACGCATAAAATCGTCGTCGACCATGCCCATGACAACGGCGAGCTATATGACTTGGTCGCTGACCCCCTCGAGATCAACAACCTTTGGCAGGATACCCGATCGCTGGCGCTGAAAGCCGAGTTGCTGACTAGGCTTTCCCATCGCATGGCCTTCACCGTAGATCCGCTACCAACTCGTCTCTCGGAGTGGTGATCTGAAAGTGGTCGGTCACGCCGGTCGGCACCTATCTTGTTCCACGGCTGGATCAACTTGATCCATCAGGCCTCTAGCCCTACGGCTGAGTTGATGATGAGGGCTAGCCACGCCTCGCGAATTGTCGACGCGGCAAGTGACACCTACTTGCGGGCTGAGGCGATTGACAAAAGTCCAAGGCGCCCTCGCTCCGAATTTGCTCCAACTACCTTACTCAGGGCATTTCGCCAATTGGTCTCGGTTGCAATGCAATACTGCCGGACGTCAAAGATGTCACCATTCGGCACTCAACGTACGGTATGGCAGTTTAGCGCCCATGTCGGCCGTAGAGGCGGGCATTGCGCCGTCCTAAAGCAGATATGTCCAGAGAGACCATGCTACCCCTCGAGGTTGCGCTAGTAGCGGACATTCGAGCCCAGTAGAATTGTCGTGCCTCGTATGGTGCCTACAACTAAGTCACCTAGAAATGACGTCATCACCCAGGTGAACCGGGCGAAAGGCATCAAACCGTCAGGTAGCGCTTCACCTCGGGCAGATCGAGATCTTCGGCCGGACCCGTGTGAACAATGAGGCCGCGGTCCATGATGTTCACCTCGTCGGCGAACTCGCGGCAGAAGTCGAGATATTGCTCGACCAGAAGGATGGCGATGCCGGCGGTGTCCCTGAGGTAGCGGATGACGCGGCCGATATCCTTGATGATCGATGGCTGGATGCCCTCGGTCGGCTCGTCGAGTACGAGCAGTTTCGGGCGCATGACGAGTGCCCGCCCGATCGCAAGCTGTTGCTGCTGGCCGCCGGAAAGATCGCCGCCACGCCGGCCCAGCATCTGCTTCAGAACAGGAAAAAGCTCGAACACGTGCTCCGGTACATAGCGCTCGGCGCGCTTCAGCGAGGCATAGCCGGATTCGAGATTCTCCTTCACCGACAGGAGCGGGAAGACTTCCCGCCCCTGCGGCACGAATGCGATGCCCGACCGGGCGCGATCGTACGCCGCGCTCCGGTCGAGCGCCTTCCCCTCGAAGGCTACGCTGCCCGATGTCAGCCGGTGGTGGCCGACGATCGATCTCATCAAACTTGTCTTGCCGACGCCGTTCCTGCCGAGCACGCAGGTGATCTTCGCGGCTTGCGCGGTCAGCGACACGCCGCGCAGCGCCTGCGCGGCACCGTAGTGGAGCGTGGCGTCCCTGACCTCAAGCATGGCGACGCTCCTGGTCCCCCCACGCCCCCGCCGAAGCGGGGGTGGCGGACCTTCCGGAACGCCAGAGGGGGTTGGTGAAACTTGCAATGACCCCAATGATGTCGCCGAGGCGAGCCTGCG
>JAEYTV010000403.1 GCA_023433855.1 Pseudomonadota bacterium
ACAGGGACCAGCCTGCTCAGGTCCCGCGGTCCTTGGTAACCCGCATCATCGGTGCCCGCATCGAGGAAACCCTGGAGTTGATCCGCGACCGGATCCAGAAATCAGGCTTCAGCCCGATCGTCGGAAAGCGTGTCGTCCTCACGGGCGGGGCAAGCCAGCTGACGGGTCTTCCCGAGACTGCGCGTCGCATTCTGGCGCGCAACGTCCGGATCGGACGCCCAATGGGCGTCTCGGGATTGCCCGCCGCGGCCAAGGGGCCAGCATTTTCGACAGCCGTCGGTTTGCTGATCTATCCGCAGGTCGCGGATCTCGAAACGCATGCTTCGCAGGGCGGCCTCGTGGCCATGCTCGGCAACGGCAACGGCAGACTGGCCCGGATGGGGCAGTGGCTGAAGGAGAGTTTTTGATGCGGGCGATTTGGCGCCTGGCCTCAAAGGATAACTGGAATGAGTTCGGCCGGCGGCGATGCGGCCTGAGAGAGAAGGAACTGGTGCAATGACGATCAAGCTGCAAACGCCTGACATTACCGAGCTGAAGCCCCGCATCACCGTCTTTGGCGTCGGCGGCGGTGGCGGAAACGCTGTCAACAACATGATAACGGCCGGCCTCGAAGGCGTCGATTTTGTTGTTGCCAATACCGATGCTCAGGCCCTCACCATGACGAAGGCCGAGCGGATCATTCAGATGGGTGTTCGGGTAACCGAGGGGCTCGGGGCTGGATCCCAGCCGGAAGTTGGACGCGCCGCCGCCGAAGAATGCCTCGATGAGATCGTCGATCACCTCCAAGGCACGCACATGTGCTTCGTGACCGCCGGTATGGGCGGCGGAACAGGAACTGGAGCTGCACCCGTCGTGGCGCAGGCCGCCCGCTCCAAGGGCATCCTGACCGTGGGCGTCGTGACCAAGCCGTTCCATTTCGAAGGCCAGCGCCGCATGCGGCTTGCAGAGTCCGGCATCCAGGAACTGCAGAAGTCCGTCGACACACTGATCGTCATTCCGAACCAGAACCTGTTCCGGATCGCCAATGACAAGACCACCTTTGCCGATGCCTTCGCCATGGCCGACCAGGTTCTCTATTCCGGCGTTGCCTGCATCACCGACCTGATGGTCAAAGAAGGCCTCATCAACCTCGACTTCGCCGACGTCCGGTCGGTGATGCGCGAGATGGGCCGTGCAATGATGGGGACCGGCGAAGCTTCGGGCCCGGGCCGTGCCATGCAGGCTGCGGAAGCTGCCATCGCCAACCCGTTGCTTGATGAAACCTCGATGAAGGGCGCGCAGGGGCTGCTGATCTCCATCACCGGCGGTCGCGATCTTACCCTGTTCGAAGTCGATGAAGCCGCAACCCGCATCCGCGAGGAAGTCGATCCGGACGCCAATATCATCCTGGGCGCTACCTTCGACGAAGCGCTCGAGGGCCTGATCCGCGTATCGGTGGTCGCGACGGGGATCGATCGGGGCGCAGCTGCGGTCGACATCCGGGCCGCCGAAATGAAGGCTGCACAGAGGCCGATCGTACGGCCCGCCGCGGCCGTGCAGGCAGCGCCAGCCATGGCTCATCCTGCTCAGGCCCCGGTCATGCAGGCTGCTCCCGCTCCGGCCATCAAGCCGGCGATCGACCCGATTGCCGAGACTATCCGTATGGCTGAAGCAGAAATGGAGCGGGAGCTTGCAATCCCTCAGCCCCAGCATGCGGCTCCCGCCTCGGTCGTGGCGCAAGCGGTTGTTCAGCAACAGCAGGAAGAGTTCCGCCCGCAGAGCCGCATTTTCGCTGCTGCGCCCGTGGAAGCTCCGGCGCCGGTGGCACGCCCGGTACCGCAGTCCGGCCATGCCCAGACCCATTTCCACCAACCTGCACCGGCGATGAGCCAGCCGCAGCCTCGGATGGCCCAGCCGCATCACCATGAGGTGGCGGCTCCATCCGTGTCGCCGGTGGTTGAACCGGCCCGGATGCCCAAGATCGAAGACTTCCCGCCGGTGGTGAAGGCCGAAATGGAGCGTCGTGCCCAACCGGTTGCGCAGGTCCAGGAGGAACGTGGCCCCATGGGCCTTCTGAAGCGGATAACCAATTCGCTTGGTCGGCGCGATCAAGAAGAAACGGCAGTTGCTGAAGCCGTTGCCCCGGCTCCCGCTCCGCAGCAGCGCCGTCCGCTGTCTGCAGAGGCAAGCCTCTACGCACCGCGGCGTGGCAATCTTGACGACCACGGCCGCACCGTTCCGCAGGCACAGCACGAAGAGGATCAGTTGGAGATTCCGGCGTTCCTCCGCCGCCAGTCGAACTGAGTTAAAGGCAGTCACGAAAGTTGAACAGGCCCGGATCGACGATCCGGGCCTTGGCGCGTTTTCCTTAATCGATACGCGTGCTTAAGCTCGTAACATTCCGATACGAACAGTGATTTGGAATGTGTCCTGTGCCTGCGTAAGAAGGACGTCAACGAGACGCCATGCGCCCCCGATTCATCCTGTCGGCGGCAGGCCGTCAGAAGCTACGGATCACGATCTTCAAGATCCGATGAATAGAAGGCATTCGAAATGACCATCGGTTTGCTAGGTTTTCAAACCACGCTTGCGGCTCCTGTTGGAATGAAAGGGATCGGCGTCCATTCGGGCATGCCGGTCAGCATCACCTTCCATCCCGCCGAAGCCGGCACCGGTGTCGTGTTCAACCGTCTGCTGGAAGACGGCGATTCGGCGGAATACCGGGCCGTGTCTTCCCAGGTCGGTCCGACGGATCTTTGCACCATTCTCGGCGCTTCGCCCTCGCGGTGGGTTGCCACCATCGAGCATGTGATGGCGGCTCTTTACGCACTCGGCATCGACAATGTGGTCGTTGACGTCGAGGGTGCGGAAATGCCGATCATGGATGGCAGTTCCCACCCTTTCATCGAAGCCATCGAACAGGTCGGTATCGTCAATCTGGGCGTGAAACGTCGCTATATCCGCGTGGTGAAACCCGTGCGGATTGATTCGGGGGCTTCCTGGGCGGAATTCCTTCCGTTCGATGGCACTCGGTTCGAGGTGGAGATCGACTTCTCGTCGCCGCTGATCGGCCGTCAGAGCTGGAAGGGCAACCTCACGGCGGACACCTTCAAGCAAGAACTGTCCAGAGCTCGCACCTTCGGTTTCATGCGTGATGTGGAGCGCCTCTGGGCCGCTGGTTTTGCTCTTGGTTCGTCGCTTGAGAATTCCGTCGTCATTTCGGACGACGATTCGGTCGTCAATGTCGAAGGTTTGCGTTTCAAGGATGAATTCGTCCGCCACAAGACGCTCGACGCGGTGGGCGACCTGGCTCTCGCCGGCGCACAGTTTATCGGCTGTTACCGGTCCTATCGCGGCGGCCACAAGATGAATGCCAATGCTCTGAAGGCGCTCATGAGCGATCCGACCGCCTACGAAGTCGTGGAGGCGCCTTCCGCCCGCGGGACTCGGGTGCGGGCGCGAGAGTTCGTTCCTGTCAATGTGCCGGAACTTACGCACTGGTCCGCATGACCTAGTTTCGACCCGTCGACTTGGCCGCTTCTTCGGAAGCGGCCTTTCTTTTGATGCGGTATGCTTGGGTGCCACAAAAATGCATTAATAGCGCATCATTGCGTTGCTCTCCCTATGCTTTTATGGCTAGAAGCGGCCTGCTCGGGGCAGGCAACAATGCGCGGGACGATTGGGAACTGTCGAATGAACCATGTAAGGTCTGTTGGAATGCGTAAGGCCGCGAGAATCGCGTTCGTGTCGATGGTGCTCGCTGGCGCCGGCTTTGGCGTTACCGCCTGCCAATCGGACCCGGACATCGACATCACCAAGCTCGGTATGGAGAGCGAGTCGCCGGAAGTGCTCTACAATCAAGGTCTCGCAAACCTGAAAGCGGGGCAGTTGAGCGAAGCGTCCCGCAAGTTCGACGCCATCGACAAGCAGAACCCTTTCACCGAGTGGGGCCGCAAGGCGCTGGTGATGAGCACGTTCACCAAGCATCGTCTGGGCCGCTACGAGGAAGCGATCACCAGCGGCAACCGCTACATGAGCCAGTATCCGCAATCGGAAGACTCGGCGTACGTCCAGTACCTTATCGGCCTTTCCTATTCCAAGCAGATTGCCGACGTCACGCAGGACCAGCGCGCAGCCGCGCGGACCATCGAGGCGATGAACAAGGTCGTGAAGGACTACCCGGATTCGGAGTATGTCGAGGATGCGCAGGCGAAGATCCGTTTTGCGCGCGACCAGCTCGCTGGCAAGGAAATGCAGATTGGCCGCTATTACCTGGAGCGGAAGGAATATCTCGCCGCGATTCAGCGTTTCCGTACCGTCGTCGAGCAATATCCAAACACCAACCAGGTGGAGGAGGCTTTGGCCCGCCTCACCGAAACCTATTACGCAATGGGTATTGTCGAAGAGGCGCAAACCGCAGCGGCTATTCTGGGACGCAACTATCCCGACAGCCAGTGGTACGCCGATTCCTACAAGCTGCTGCAGACCGGCGGCGTTCAGCCACGCGAGAACCGCGGATCGTGGATCTCGCGCGCTGCAACAAGGCTGGTCGGAGCCTAAGATCCCGCTGACGGTAGAGGCAACATGCTGATCCAGTTGTCGATCCGCGATATCGTTCTGATCGAGCGGCTGGACCTTGCATTCGAAGCTGGTCTGTCTGTGCTCACCGGAGAAACCGGGGCGGGCAAATCCATCCTTCTGGACAGCCTCTCGCTGGCCCTTGGCGGGCGTGGCGACGGCGGACTCGTTCGGCATGGCGAGGACAAGGGGCAAGTCACCGCCGTATTCGATGTCGGTGGGGATCATGCCGCGCGGCGGCTTCTGCGCGAACAGGGCATCGATGACGACGGAGATCTTATTTTCCGACGTGTGCAATCGGCTGACGGACGTACCCGCGCCTCGATCAACGACCAGCCTGTAAGCGTGCAGTTGATGCGCGAGGCTGGACAGCTCCTCGTGGAAATCCACGGGCAGCATGACGATCGCGCCCTGACTGACATCAACGCGCACCGCGCGCTGTTGGATGCCTTTGCCGGACTGGGGGACGAGGTGCAGCAGGTGGCGGCGCTCTTCCGGTCGTGGAAGGATGCGGAACGGTCTTTCAAGACGCACCGCGCGAAGGTGGAGGCTGCTGCGCGCGAGGCGGATTACATTCGCGCTTCCGTGGATGAGTTGGAAGCGCTCTCCCCGCGGGACGGCGAAGAGGATGAACTCGCCGAACAGCGATCCCGCATGCAGAAGTCGGAGCGGATTGCCGGGGATATTTCGGAAGCCTCTGAGTTCCTGAACGGTCACGCTTCGCCGGTGCCCCTCATTGCCTCCCTGGTCCGGCGGCTGGAGCGCAAGAGCCATGAGGCTCCGGGGCTGTTGGAAGAGACGGTCGAGCTTCTGGATCAGGCGCTCAATCATCTCTCCAATGCGCAGATGGAGGTGGAGGCGGCACTAAGGCGCACCGAATTCGACCCGCGCGAGCTGGAGCGGGTGGAGGAGCGGCTGTTTGCCTTGCGCGCCGCCGGACGAAAATACTCTGTCCCTGTCGCTGATCTGCCGGCCTTGGCCGAGAAGATGGTTGCCGACCTTGCCGATCTCGACGCGGGTGAAGAAAGGCTCGCCGAGCTTGAGAAGAAGACCGGCGAAACCAAGACGGCTTATGACCGGGCCGCCGCAGCGCTTTCAGAGCGGCGCCGCCTTGCTGCCGGCACCCTTTCCGAGGCCGTGATGGCTGAATTGCCCGCCCTGAAGCTCGAGCGCGCTCGCTTCATGGTCGATGTGCGGAGCGATCCCGAGACCGCCGCCGCCGACGGGATCGACACGGTCGAGTTTCACGTGCAGACCAATCCGGGCACCCGTCCCGGCCCGATCATGAAGGTGGCTTCTGGCGGTGAACTGTCCCGCTTCCTGCTGGCGCTGAAGGTTGCGCTCGCCGATCGCGGCTCGGCCCCGACGCTGGTGTTCGATGAGATAGACACTGGGGTCGGCGGAGCGGTCGCCGATGCGATCGGCCAGCGGCTGAAGCGGCTTTCGGGCAAGGTTCAGGTACTTTCCGTAACCCATGCCCCCCAGGTCGCGGCCCGCGCTGCGACCCATCTCCTGATCTCCAAGGGACCGGCTGCCGAAGGCGCCGACAAGATCACCACCCGCGTGGCCACGATGGAACCGGAGCACCGCACCGAGGAAATCGCTCGCATGCTCGCCGGCGCCTCGGTGACGGATGAGGCGAGGGCGGCGGCGAAGCGGCTGCTGGCTGGCAGCGGCTAGGCCGTCTCTTCCCATGGGCGGATTTTTTGCTCTACAAAACGACTCGCCCTAGCGAGGAGCCTCAGCCATGTCCGCCGAAAAAACGCCCGTCGAGAACCTCACCGAAGAAGAGGCTGTCGCAGAGCTCGCTTTCCTGGCGACGGAGGTCGCACGCCATGATGAGCTCTATCACGCCAATGACGCGCCAGAGATTTCCGACGCAGAATACGACGCCCTGAAACGGCGCAACGATGCTATCGAGAAGCGCTTCCCGCAGCTGATCCGCGCCGATAGTCCGTCGATCCGGGTCGGCGCCGCCCCTCTGCCGACCTTCGCGCCGATCACCCATTCGCGGCCGATGCTGTCGCTCGACAACACGTTTTCCGACGAGGACGTCCGGGACTTCGTCAATTCCGTCTACCGCTTTCTCGGCAAGCTGCCGGACGGGTCGATCGCCTTTACCGCCGAGCCGAAGATCGACGGACTTTCCATGTCGATCCGCTACGAGCAGGGCCGGCTGGTGAATGCCGCCACCCGAGGGGATGGCACGACGGGCGAGAATGTCACTGAAAACATCAAGACCATCAAGGAGATCCCGAACCGGCTGCCGGCCGGCGTACCCGATGTCGTTGAGGTGCGCGGCGAGGTCTACATGACCAAAAGCGACTTTCTGGCGCTGAACGCCAAGATGGAGGCGGAAGGCAAGCAGACCTACGTCAACCCGCGCAACACCGCGGCCGGGTCGTTGCGCCAGCTAGACGCCAAGGTGACGGCGAGCCGGAACCTGAAATTCTTCGCCTATGCCTGGGGAGAGATGTCGGAAATGCCGTCGGACACCCAGATGGGCATGGTGGAGAAATTCAAGGAATGGGGTTTCCCGGTCAATCCGTTGATGAAGCGGCTGAATTCCGTCGAGGATATCATCGCCCACTATTCGGAGATCGGCCTCAAGCGGCCGGATCTCGATTACGAGATCGACGGCGTCGTCTACAAGGTCGACCGGCTCGACCTGCAGGCCCGGCTCGGTTTCCGCTCGCGCTCGCCGCGCTGGGCGACGGCTCATAAATTTCCCGCCGAACAGGCCTTCACCCATGTGGAGAAGATCGACATCCAGGTCGGCCGCACCGGCGCACTGACCCCGGTAGCCCGCCTTACGCCGGTCACGGTAGGCGGAGTCGTGGTGACCAATGCGACATTACACAACGAGGACTACATCAAGGGGATCGGAAATTCCGGAGAGCGCATCCGGGAACACGACCATGACATCCGCGTCGGGGACACCGTCATTGTCCAGCGGGCCGGCGACGTTATACCGCAGGTGCTCGACGTCGTGATGGAGAAGCGTCCAGCGGACGCCGTCCCCTATGAATTCCCGAAAAAATGCCCGGTCTGCGGCAGTCATGCGGTGCGGGAAAAGAACGAAAAGACGGGCAAGCTCGATTCGGTGACGCGGTGCACAGGCGGCTTCGTCTGCCGCGCCCAGGCGGTCGAGCACCTGAAGCACTTCGTCTCCAGAAACGCCTTCGATATCGAAGGCCTCGGCGCAAAGCAGATAGACTTCTTCTTCGAGAGCGACGACCCCGCCCTGCAGGTTCGCACCGCGCCGGACATCTTCACGCTGAAGAAGCGGCAGGAGGCCTCGCCACTCACAAAACTCGAGAACATTGAAGGTTTTGGCAAGGTCAGCGTCAAAAAGCTGTTCGATGCCATCGACGAGCGCCGCAACATTGCCCTTCATCGCCTCATCTATGCGCTTGGCATCCGCCATGTGGGCGAGACGACCGCCAAGCTTCTGGCACGCGCCTATGGCAGCTACGGTGCCTTCGAGCAGGCGATGAAGGAGGCGGCCGGTTTTAGCGGCGATGCCTGGAACGACCTCAACAATATCGAAGGCATCGGCGAGATTGTCGCCCGCGCCATCGTGGAGTTCTTCAAGGAACCCCGCAATGTCGAGGTTATCGAGCGGCTGCTGGCCGAGGTGACGCCGCAGGAGGCGGAGCAGATCGCGGCGAGCGGAAGCCCCGTGGCTGGCAAGACGGTGGTCTTTACCGGCTCGCTCGAAAAATTCACTCGCGACGAAGCCAAGGCGAGGGCGGAAAGCCTCGGCGCCAAGGTGGCAGGATCGGTCTCCAAGAAGACCGATTACGTGGTTGCCGGTCCCGGCGCCGGCTCCAAGCTCGACAAGGCGAGGGAACTCGGGGTGGAGGTGATGGACGAGGACGAATGGCTGGCCTTCATCTCCGGCTGATTGTCAGGTCTTTATACGCGCCATCGAATAGGCATCCACATATTCGCCGTCGCGGAAGGCGAAGGCCTTGAAATGGCCTTCCCTGACGAACCCGTTGCGTTCGTAGAGGCTGATTGCCCGGTCGTTATCGGTATAGACGGTCAGTTCGATGCGCTGCAGGTTCAGCCAGCGGTCAGCAATTGCCAGTACTTCGCCTATCAGCGCGCGGGCGATGCCGCGGCCTTGCCAGGCGTCGTGGACACCCATGCCGATGCTGCCAGCGTGGGACCGGCGGTTGAGATAGCGGTGGAGGCCGACATCGCCGACGATCATGCCGTCCATCACAGCGACAAGGCCCATGTTGTTGGGCTGCGGACCCTCGATGTATTTGCGGGTTTCCTCGACGGTGTGGTGCGGCGTGCGCAGTGTTCCATACCGGTAGCCGGGCATGTTGTGCAGCGCGGCGATGCCGGCTGCGTCGAACGGTTCCCGGGCACGGATAGACAGGCCTTCGGGCCATCGGGCCTCCGGATCCAGTGGCGGCGGGATATGGAAGGTACTCACTGCGCTCTTCTCCTGGCATTCGCCGAGGCAGAGCGGAATGAACCCAACCCTGCCACTTTCGGCAGGGTTGCGGACGGATGACCGGCTAACGCGCCAAACCCGCCACGCGCCCTGCAGGGCGAATGGTCACGGTAAGATGCATGTGGGCGACGAAGCGGATCATGGCGTACATCTAGGCCCGAGCAACTGCGATACGTCAAGGACATGATGAGCAGGTCTTTGCCGAATCGGTGTAGCGCTTATAGACAGGGGTCGTATGCTGAAGGATCCAGCCTTGAAAACCATTGCCATCGATTTCGAAACCGCCAACGAGCAGCGTGGCAGCGCCTGTTCGGTGGGGCTTGCGTGGATCGCGGACGGCGAGGTGGTGCGGGTCGAGGAGCGGCTGATCCGGCCGAAGGGCATGCGCTTTTCGTCCTTCAACATCGCCATCCACGGCATCCGGCCGGAACATGTCGAGGATGCCGACGAGTTTCCGGAGGTGATGGACGAGTTCGTCGACGATTTTCGCGGGGCGACCATGATCGCCCACAATGCGGCTTTCGATTTCAGCGTCTGGCGGGCCTGCCTCGATGCCTACCGCCAGAGCTATCCGGAGCTTTCCTATCTCTGCAGTGTCAAGATGGCCCAGAAGGTCTGGCCGCATCTCATTTCCCACAAGCTGAACATGCTGGCCAGCCATCTTGGCCTGAGATTCATGCACCACAATGCGGCCGAGGATGCAGCGGTCTGCGCCCAGGCGGCGATTGCCATTGCACGGTCGCTCAATGTCGTCCATGTCCGGGACATTGCGCCTGCGATCGGGATGCAGGCGGGGCGGCTCTATTCGGGCGGTTACGCGCCATGCACATTCCGCGCGCAGCCGTGCAGGGCTGCCAGCCGATAAGCGCGGCTTGTAAAGGGCGTCGGGCTTCTTATCTGATCTCACGGATTGTTTACCGGAGCAGATATCCATGAAGCGCCTGACCACACTAGCCGCCGCCGTATTAACGCTCGGCGTTCTGTCGATCCCCGCCGCGGCCGAGGTCGTGGGCAAGGTCGGCGTGGACTGGATCGGCAACGACGTCATCGTCGAGGCGGTTGCCGACCCCGAGGTCAAGGGCGTGACCTGCCACGTCAGCTATTTCGACCGCTCGATCATCGACCGCTTGAAAAAGGGCAACTGGTTTGAGGATCCCTCCAACAGCTCGATCGCCTGCCGCCAGACCGGACCCCTCGAGATCGGCGACATCGACCTGTCCAGAAGCGGGGAGGAGGTCTTTCGCCAGGGACGGTCGCTGATTTGGAAGGACCTGCTGGTCAAGCGCATCTACGACAAGGAAAACGACACGCTGATCTATCTTGCTCATTCGCGTCAGGTTGTCGAAGGTTCCGCCAAGATGGCGATCTCCACGGTGCCGCTTTACGGGCAGCAGGTGACCTGGACCAAGGGGAAGCCGCAATAGAATGCCGAGCCAGGCTGCGCCCGCTTCGGCCGGCGCAGCTGCTGTCTATCAGCAGTTCGCAGAAAACCGGGCTCGATTGCCGAACCCGGTTGGGTAATCTCCCCCGATTTTCCTCAGCGTGAAGCTCTGGCTGGCGCCACCTGGTAGTCGTCCCGTCGCCGCTGTCAGGCAGCTTCGCGCGATAGCTCGTCGGCGATGACCGTATCAAGATTGAGGAAACATACCATGGTCTTTTCGAGCGCCACGATACCGCGGCAGAAGTCGCGTTGTGCTTCGGGGATGATCTCCGGTGCGGGCTGAAGATCTTCACTGCGAATCGTCATCATGTCGGAAACCTGTTCTACCAGAAGGCCGACCAGCTTGCCGCCGATGTCGGTGACGATGATGGCCGAGCGCTCCGAGGGCTCCGTCATCTTCATGCCGAGTCGGCAAGCCATGTCGATGACCGGGATGACGGCACCGCGCAGGTTGATGAGGCCGAGCACGTAGGGTGGCGTGTGTGGCATCGGCGTCACCGGAGCCCATCCGCGGATTTCCCGGATCGCCATGATGTCGATGCAGAACTCCTGGTCCCCAAGATGGAACGAGACGATCTCGAGGTAGGCACCCGACTGCTTGATTGCGTTGCTCATGTCAGAACTCTTCCCATTTCTGTGCAGGATGCCGTTCTTTCTTGCGGCGTCCCCAATTCTCTTGATCCGCCCCTCACGGCGCTGATCCAGCTCGTCGCGGGAATCTTTGCGTATAGAAGTGAAGATCGAGTGAATCCGTTGTGCGCCGAAGACGGTTGCGGAAGATCAGTGGGCTTTCGCCATGCCCCGAGAGCTTGTATGGTTGCTTCATGAACCGGCGCACACCTGAAAACCACCAGATGCATGTGATCGCGGCCACCGGCTTGCTCTTTGCCATGCTGGTGGGGCTGAGCTTCTACGGCTGGGTCCGATTCGGCTCATCCATTCTGCTGACGCTCGACCAGACCGGGCTCTCGTGGTGTTTCTAGCAGCCGATGAGACAAATCAGCGCGGTCGCCGGCAAGTCACTCCATGCTGAATTGCATGACACCGGCTTCCGTCCTATCGCTTGTGAATGATGATGCCGGCTCCGGCTTGAACCTACGAGATTTCCGATGAAGGCCTTTCGTACCATTCTCTGGATCGCCGTGGCTGCGCTTGCGAGCATTCTGGCGTGGCTCACCTGGGAAGTTACGCGTTCGAAGCAGCAACTGGCGGAAGGTCCGTTCGGCGTGCCGTTTCAACTGGTTGCGCAGGATGGTGCACCGATCACGGAAAAAGCATTGCGGGGGAAGCCTACCGCCCTGTTCTTCGGTTTCACCCATTGCCCGGAGGTTTGTCCCACGACGCTCTTCGAATTGAACGGGTGGATGCACAAGGTCGACCCCGACGGCACCAGGCTCAACGGCTTTTTCGTCAGCGTCGACCCTGAGCGCGACACGCCGGAACTGCTTGGCCAATACATTTCCAATGTCACGGATCGTATCAAAGGGATCTCCGGCCCTCCCGAGAAGGTCAACGAGATGATCAAGGGCTTTAAGGTCTACGCAAAGAAGGTGCCCGTCGACGAGAAAGACCCAGAGGGCGAGTACACGATGGACCACACGGCGTCCGTCTTTCTGCTCGACGACGGCGGTCGCTTTGCCGGCACGATAGCTTACGGCGAAAACCCGGACACGGCCATCAAGAAGCTTGAGAATCTGATCAAGGGCTAGCGTCTTCCAGGTTGAAGCGGCGGCCCGATCTGTGGCAATCCTCTCAGCCATTCATGATCAGCTGAGAGTCTACAGTCTTGAGCGAAATCCGCCTCTACGTCACGTCCACCGAGAAGGGTGCCGCGCAGATCCTCGATCTCCTGTCCGAAGTCTTCGGGGAGGAGGATTTCGCGATTGCGACCACGGAGGTGGATGAGAAGAGGGATATCTGGGAAGCCTCCGTCTACATGATGGCCGATGAGGAAGAAGCCGTCCGCGAGCGTATGAGCAAGAGCATACGCGCGGTCTTCCCCGATGCGCAAATCGAGAAGGAGATCATTCCCGACCTCGACTGGATCGCCAAGTCGCTGGAAGGGCTGAAGCCTGTAAGAGCGGGTCGTTTTCTTGTTCACGGGTCGCATGACCGCGCCAAGGTCGCGACCAATGACATCGGAATAGAGATCGACGCCGGGCAGGCCTTCGGCACCGGTCACCATGGCACAACGGCGGGGTGCCTCGAAATGATAGAGCGCGTGTTGCGCTCGCGACGGATCCGCAATGCGCTCGACCTCGGAACCGGAAGCGGCGTCTTGGGCATCGCGGTGCGCAAACTTTGCAACATTCCCGTTCTCGCAACGGATATCGATCCGGTTGCCGTGGGGGTCGCCAAGCAAAACGTTCGTCGCAACAGGATCGCCACCGGCGTTCGCCTCAAGACCGCTGCGGGGTTCCACTCGCCGGCTTTCCGTCAGGACGGCCCCTTCGATCTCATCATCGCCAACATCCTCGCCCGCCCGTTGATGAAGATGGCTCCTGAGCTCGTTCGTCATCTGGCGCCGGGAGGCTCTGTGATTCTGTCGGGAATCCTTGCGGATCAGCGCTGGAAGGTCCTCTCAGCCTACAATGGCGTCAAGCTCCGCCAGGTCCGCACCATCTGGCGCAATGGATGGGTAACCATCCACCTCATGCGCGATTGACCGACGCAATGCAGCAATGCCCACGATGCATATCTTGGCGCAGCAAAAAGGCGGCACTTTCGTGCCGCCTTTGACCAGCTCCAAGGAGCCGATCATACCCGCGAGCAGGAGGAAGATGCTCGAGCGGGCCTCGTATTCTGAACGCCGGCCAGGTGAGGGAGGAGAATCGCTGCCCGGCCTTTAGTCAGAATACGTAGCTGTTTGCACCCTTGCGGCGCAGTTCCTCGCGGCTCGTGCCCATGTCTTTCAGGGTTTGCTCATCGAGGCTCAGGAGAGCACCGTTCACATAGCGGGCGACCTGACGCTCACGAGCTTCGACGACGCGGTTGAAAGCGTTGCGAAAGAAAGAGGTGGCCATCGTGTTGTCCTTCGATTGATGGGCCTTGTTCGGCGCCCATGACGTATTTGATATAAGTGCGTCTGAATCGCTCAGTCAGGGGGCTTCCATCAATGGTGTTATGCGCGTACCGCATAGGAGGCGCATGAGAGGTGCTCGCTGCTTGGAAGGTGCACAATTGCTCCTTCGTCGCCTTGGGTGGCGCACGTCACCAAGGATCGGCTAAGATCCGTCCTCTGTTCGCAAAGTTCCTGCAGCTGGAAATTAAGCTCATGTTTCAGTCCTTCGACGTGAAATCTACCCCGCAATTTGGACGCGATCGCGTCCGGCTCCTCAGGGAGCGCTTCGAATCCCTCGGGATAGATGGTTTCCTCGCGCCTCGCGCCGATGAATATCAAGGGGAATATGTCCCGGCTTCAGCCGAACGGCTTGCGTGGTTGACCGGTTTTACCGGCTCGGCGGGCATCGCGCTCGTCACGCAGCGCGAGGCGGTGGTCTTCGTCGATGGCCGTTATGTCACGCAACTGGCAGAGCAGGTCGACAGCGCCACCTTTTTGGCGGGTGATCTCGTCAACGAGCCGCCGCATATCTGGCTTCCCCGCCATGCGCAGAAGGGGTTCCGGCTCGGGATCGATCCATGGCTGCATGCGGGTGCGGAAGTGCGCCGTCTCCAGAATGCGATGACGGAACTCGGGGGCGCGCTTGTGCTCCTCGGTGAGAACCCGCTCGATGCGATCTGGTCCGATCGACCGCCTGAACCCGTTGGAATGGTCTCGATCCAGAAGCAGGAGCATGCCGGCAGGCCGGCGAGCGACAAGATCAGCGATATCGCGGCGCAGGTGAAGGCGAAGGGGGCAGCCGCGGTGCTCATCACCGATCCCTCCTCTGTGGCATGGATCTTCAACATCCGTGGCGATGACGTGCCGCACACGCCGCATCCGCTCTCCCGCGCCATCATTCCGGCCGAAGGCAAGGCCGAGATCTTCCTCGACGAGCGCAAGGCCGGGATCGAGTGCAAAGCCTATCTCGCTCAACTCGCCGTTCAGCGCGCACCGGCCGAGTTCCTCGATCGCCTGTCCTTCTTTGCGCGCGACGGGGCCAGGGTGTTGATCGATCCCGAATTGACCCCGCTGGCGGTGTCTGACGCAATTGTTGCCGCAGGAGGAGAAGTGGTAGAGGTCATCGATCCGGCCAAGCTCCCGCGGGCCTGCAAGAACCCGTCCGAACTCGAAGGGTCGGCCAAAGCGCACCTTCAGGATGGCGTCGCCATGGTGGAGTTTCTTCACTGGTTGGATACGCAGCCTACAGGATCGATTACCGAGATCGACGCCGTCAAGGCTTTGGAGGCCGCCCGTGTTCGCGTGGGCGAAGGCATGCAGAACCCGCTGAAGGATATCTCCTTCGATACGATCTCGGGCGCCGGTGCCCATGGCGCGGTTATTCACTACCGGGTGACAACCGAAACGAACCGCACGCTCGAGGCGGGCGAGCTTTTCCTCATCGATTCAGGCGCACAATATGTCAACGGCACCACCGATATCACGCGAACGGTGGCGGTGGGCGGCGCCGTGGCGGACGAGCAGAAGCGGTTCTTCACCCTGGTTCTCAAGGGCATGATCAGCATCAGCACGGCTCGCTTTCCGAAGGGCACGCGCGGCTGCGACCTCGATCCGCTTGCCCGGATTGCCCTCTGGAAGGCCGGCGCCGACTATGCCCATGGAACAGGTCACGGTGTTGGCTCCTATCTTTCAGTACACGAAGGACCCCAACGCATTTCCCGGCTCGCGACCCAGGAACTTCTGCCGGGCATGATCCTGTCGAACGAACCGGGTTATTACCGTCCCGGCTCCTTCGGCATCCGTATCGAGAACCTGATCTACGTGAAGGCGGAGGAGGCGATCGAAGGTGGCGATCAGCCGATGCTCGGGTTCGAGACGCTGACCTGGTGCCCCATTGATCGCCGACTGGTGCTGCCGGCGTTGATGACCACCGAGGAGCTTGCCTGGTTGAACGATTACCATCGCGAGGTGCGCGAACGCCTCATGCCGCTGATCGAGTCGCAGCCGGTGCGAGAGTGGCTGGTGGAAGCAACACAGCCGCTCGGCTGATCAGAGACCGAACAGATGGCGGCAGACCATGGCTGCCGCCCAGCCCGCGGCAAGCTTCAGGAGGCCCGGGAACTTCAGGCTCACGAGCAGTGCTGCCAGCATGGCGATCTTGATATCCCAGCCGCCGTTGAAGAAGGCGGGCGCTACGAGGGTGGTCAGAACCGCGGCGGGGACGGCATTCAGGGCCTGCTCCAATCGGGGCGGTATCGTCTTCATCCGGGTGATGAGCACATAGCCGCCGATGCGCGTCAGAAAGGTCGCTGCAGCCGCCGCGATAATCAGAAAGAACATCTCGGTCGAGATCTGTTCCGCCATGTCACGCCTCCCTGTCAGATGAACTGGCGTTCGGCGTTTGGTGTTTGGGTAGCGGCAGGAAGGAGGCCACGAACACACCGGCAGCAGCCCCGATGCTCACATGCCAGGGAGAGCCCACGAACTGGAAGCCGAGGACCGATCCAAGCGCGCTTGCGGCCACGACCGGATAGAAGCCCACCCTGCGTCGGAAGCCGACGACGAGACCGAGAAAGTAGACAGGCAAAAGCACGTCGATTGCGAGCACGCGCGGGTCACCCATCATCCGTCCGAAGAAGGCTCCAATCACCCTGAAGACCAGCCAGGGAATATAGATCGCGATGCCGAAACCTGCATACCAAGGAAAGCTGACCGCCTGGCCCGTTTCCCCCCGCCGCGCAGCCTCGGCGAACTGAGGGTCGGTGAGGAGAAAGAAGGCAACGAACTTCTCGGCAGGACTGTAGTGGGTCAGGAAGCGCGCGAGCGCGGCCGAATACAGGATGTGCCGGAAATTTACCGCAAAGACGGAAAGCACAATCAGCCACGGGGCCACGTGGTGGCCAAACAGTTCGATGCCCACCAACTGACTGGCGCCCGCGTATACGATAGCGCTCATCAGCCCCGCTTCGGCGACAGACAGGCCATTGTCGCTGGCGATGGCACCAAACAGCACCCCGAAGGGGGCTGAAGAGATGGCAATGATGGTACCGCCTCTCACTCCCTCGAAGAATTCGCTGCGCTTCATCTGATCTGCGGGCCTCGACGCTCAGAAGCCACCGGCTTTCACGCTTGAAGATTCCGGAGTGCCTACAGATGGGGCGCGCCAGACGCGATTGAATTGCGCTGATGGACCAATCGATTCTGCTGAAGTGTCACGTCAGTCCGTCAGCACGTCGGCGGAGGAGATCACCCCGATACCCTTGGCCTTCATCTCCGCAATGGCATTCTTGATCCCTTCCGGATCGATGCCGCGGCTGGCATCCTCTATGAAGCGGACCTTGACGTCCGGCACCATGTCGACAGCATCGAGGGCTGAGAACTTTACGCAATAATCTGTCGCAAGGCCGCAGACATCGAGCTCGGTCACCTGCTGGGATCGCAGATATCCGGCAAGTCCCGTCAACGCTGCCTGATCGTTGTCACGGAAAGCCGAATAGCTGTCGACGGCCGGATTCTCGCCTTTCTGCTGGATGTAATCGATGGCGTGGACATTGAGATCCGGGTGGAATTCCGCGTCTGGTGAGCCTTGCACGCAATGATCGGGCCACATCACCTGCGGCTTCCCGGAAAGGGATCCCATCTCAAAGGGCTTGGCGCCGGGATGCTGAGAGGCAAAACTTCCATGGTTTTCCGGATGCCAGTCCTGGGATGCCACGATGACGTCGTACCCGCCATCCTCGATCAGCCGGTTGATGACTGGAACCACCTCGTCGCCATGGGGTACCGCCAGATTGCCGCCCGGGCAGAAGCCGTTCTGGATGTCGACTAGCAGCAGGGCCTTCATGGTGACGTCTCCAAAATGCATATCGGACAAAATGCCAAGCATGGGCTGCAGGATCAAGATGCGGACGGACGACGAACCCTTCCGGGGCCGCGGCACGTTACGTCCAGAGGGACAGCATCTCGAGTCTGGTCGGATCTCGACGATTGCAATCCGAGGTAAGGGGAAAGTTCGGAACGCCGTTTCTCGTCGTCGGCTTTGGCGCTCGGTATGGTGGAGCGAACGCAACGGAGTTAATCCATGTCTGTTTACACCACGGTCGAGGCGGGATCTTCGCGCCTGCCACCGCTCGGCACCCCCGGGGTTGTCGCACTCGTTGTCCTTCTGGCAGGCACCCTTACGCTCGGCCTCCAGTTCGGGACCGCCCAGGGAGCACTCTTCCTGATCGGCGGCGCACTTGGCATTTCGCTCTATCATGCCGCATTCGGCTTTACGTCCGCGTGGCGCGTGTTCATCGCGGAGGGCAGGGGACGCGGCCTGCGGGTCCAGATGGTCCTGCTCGCATTGACCGTACTTCTGTTCTTCCCGGTCCTCGCCGGAGGGACGCTGTTCGGCCATGAGGTACGCGGATCGGTGTCGCCTGCCGGCGTCGGGGTGGTCGTTGGCGCCTTCATGTTTGGCCTGGGCATGCAACTGGGTGGCGGATGTGCCTCCGGCACGCTCTTTACCGCAGGCGGTGGCAATGCCCGCATGCTGGTGACGCTGTTTTTCTTCATCGTGGGTTCGGTGCTCGCCACCATCAACTTCACCTGGTGGACCAGCCTCCCATCGTTACCTCCGATCTCCCTTGTTCAGAGTTTTGGCGCAGCCGGCGGGATTGCAGTGTCGTTGCTGGTCTTCGGAGCGATCGCGGCGGTCACGGTATTGATCGAACGAAAGCGGCACGGCGCGCTGGAGGCCGAGGCGCCCTCGCCACACGAGGGCCTCTCACGTTTCCTTAGAGGACCTTGGCCGCTGGTGCTTGGTGCCGTCGCGTTGGCGATTCTCAACTTCGCGACCCTTGCTATCGCCGGACGGCCATGGGGCATCACCTCGGCATTCGCGTTATGGGGTGCAAAGGGCGCTCAACTGGTCGGCCTTGATCCGAGCGCCTGGGCTTACTGGCAGCAGCCGGCTAATGCCCGCGCGCTTGCCGAAAGTGTATTTGCGGATATCACGTCAGTGATGGATTTCGGCATCATTGCCGGCGCCATGCTGGCGGCCGCTCTTGCGGGGCGTTTCGCGCCAAGTTTTGACATTCCACGACGGTCGCTGCTGGCTGCCGTACTGGGTGGATTGCTGCTCGGTTACGGGGCCCGCATCGCCTACGGCTGCAATATCGGTGCCTACTTCTCTGGCATCGCCTCGGGTAGCCTTCACGGTTACCTGTGGGCTGCCGCAGCCTTTGCCGGGAACATTATAGGGGTAAGGCTCCGTCCCTGGTTCTTCATGGAGCGAAGCGTGGTCCGCCGGATCGACGGATAAATCAATCCACCATTATTAGCCATGCCCCGCTCTCTTGCCGGCGGGGCGTGCGGCTATCTTGCTCAACTTGCTCTGGTTGCATCCCGCGGAACCGCGGCGAGATGGCAACACCTTCCTCCGAAACGGGCCCGTGTCGTGGCTGTCAGCTATTGACTGTTGCTGATTGGCATACGAAAAACATGTTAACGCCATGTTTCGGCTAAACTTCCGGCGAGTTGCGCTTCTATTTGCGTCGCCGAAACCAATCGGGGGGGCGTAAAGACATTGGTTACCATAATCGTTCATCCTCATCGGCAGTCGTATGGCGACGGTGAGCAGCTTTTCCTGCTCGCCACTGGCCTGGGTTGCGGCGGCACTTCCGCCAAGGCGTCTGCCGTCAGAGTAGATAACGGTTCGGGTAACGAGTAATGGCGCGTTCTATTCAGGTTTCGCAAGCTAAGAAGCAGGCAAGCAAGGCGCCGAAATCCCGCAAGAGACGGCGGTCGGTCCTCCTTAACGTGGCCATGGGCATAGGTCTGACGGTCGCGACGTTGATGGGCGCTTCCGTGGTCACGGTCGCCACCTCCGTGAGATCAGCCTCCGACGTAGGAATCGAAACGGCTGTCACCAGCAAGATCCCAGTCTTGCCTCAAGGCGCCTCTCCGGAGCGGCTTGTCGACGTGGCGAAATTTTCTCGTCTTTCGGACGGCACACCGGCACAGCCGAAAGCAGCGCGCCTATCCGGCGCTGCTTTTGCGGCACTCGTCGCTGTGAGGCCGGATCAGGCGAGTGCACGCCGGATGCTCCAGGCTGCCATGGCTGATGCGGCCCGGCAGGCTGAAGCGGAACGGCAGTTCGCGTTGCTCGCGCAGAGACGTCCGAGCGCCGATGTTATCCTAGCAGCTCTCGCTCCGGCGATGGAAGATCTTGTCGTAGTTGCCCCGCGTGGGAGCAACGCGCTGCCGGATCTGGTCCAGGATGTTGCGCCGGCCGCCACCGTTGCCGACCTCAAGGACATGAGGCCGGTGGAAATGGCGGCTCTCGAGCAGACCGCGGTGGAAGAAGACACGGGCGAGCAGGAGACGGTTGCGGTCATCGATTCACCCGCGCAGGCCTACGCTCTTCCGCAGGCCGGTCCGCTTCCGGTCATCCGTCCGTCCACCGCAACGGCCGGTAGACCGTCAAAGCCGAACGCCTTGGCCGCCATCGCGGCAATCTCCCCACAGAAACCTGACAGGGGCGAGGACGACAAGCCAACGGTGCTTGCCTTCGCTAAGCCCGACAACCCCATGCGCGAACAGCCGGTACGGCCGGGCCCCGCGCCGAAATGGCCGGGTATCGGAAGCAAGGTGGCGATCTATGACATCACCAACGGCGTGGTCCATATGCCGAACGGCACCAAGCTCGAGGCTCATTCGGGCATCGGCAAACTGCGTGACAATCCGAAATACACGCATGTCAAGATGAAAGGTCCCACACCGCCGGGTACCTACAAGCTCTCCATGCGCGAGAAGCTCTTTCATGGCGTTGCCGCCATCCGCCTGACTTCGGTCGACGGCAAGCATCCCCAGGGGCGCACCGGCCTGCTCGCGCACAGCTATCTGCTCCGTGTCAGAGGCGATTCCCATGGCTGCGTCGCTTTTGCAGAGTACGACCGCTTCCTCAAGGCGTTCCAGCGCGGGGAGATCACCCATATGGTTATCGTGCCGGAGTGGAACGGCAAGCGCCCAGGGCGTGGCGGCGGAGACAACTTCCTGGCCAAAATCTTCGGCGGCAGCGACGCTTAAGGCCGGCGTCCGCTTCAGCCGAGAAACTGCACAAATCCACCCGGTTGACGTGCCGGAATGGTGCTCCGGATGACGCGGTCTAATGCTCTAGGCTTCCCCTGTCGAGACCGGTCTCGCATGTCCCGCTGACTGGTGGCCACAGACCGCCAGAGACGCACAGACCGCCAGAGACGAAGGACGGTTGGGAATGCTCGGAGAGTTCACCCCGACGTCTGCGGGTCTTTCGCTGTATTATCCGAGCAGAGACATCAGAGGGCGGCCTTGCAAGCGCTGACTACCTTTAATCGGGGAGCACCATCGAGCAGCTTCTCGATGACAGAAGAAAGACAAAATGGCCGACGAAACCGGGGGTGAAATGGTGATGTTACGGTTCACCAGGATCACTACCATTCCAGACCGATCTTGCCGAAATGGCCGCCGCTCTTTTCAAAACGGAAGGCTTCCGCCAGTTCTTCGAGGCGGAAGGTTCTGTCGATGATCGGCTTGAAGAGGTTGCCGTCCAGCGCGGCGACGAAATTCTGCTGGTGGCGGCGGCTGCCGACTATGAGGCCCGACAGGGTGATCTGCTTGCCGGCCAACATGGCGGTCGGCACCTCGCCCTGAACCCCGGTCAGGACGCCGATCATGGTGATGCTGCCGGCCATTCGGGTCGCATTGATCGATTGAGTCAGCGTACCCGGGCCGCCGACTTCCAGTACATGGTCGACGCCGCTGCCATCCGTCCATTCCAGGATCTTTGCGGACCATTCCGGATGGGTCTTGTAGTTGACGGTGTAATCAGCGCCGAGCGCCCGGGCCCGCTCCAGCTTCTCCTCGGAGGAGGAGGTGATCGCGACGCGGGCTCCCATCGCCTTGGCGAGTTGCAGTGCATAGATCGAAACGCCGCCGGTGCCGAGCGCCAGCACGGTCTCGCCGGCTCGCAAGCGGCCGATCTCGACCAGCGCCCGCCAGGCGGTGAGCCCGGCCGTTGTGATCGTCGCCGCTTCCACGTGGCTGAAACCTTTCGGTGCGCGGGTGAAGGCGGTGGCGGGACGAACGGCGTATTCGCAGGCGAAGCCGTCGATGCCATCCCCGGGGGTGCGGGCAAAGCCGCCGGGCAGGGGCCGGCCGTCCTGCCAGTCGGGGAAGAAGCAGGAAACCACATGGTCGCCGGGCTTGAACTCGGACACACCTTCGCCGACCTCCTCCACGACACCGGCGCCGTCGGCCATGAGCACGCGGCCGTCGGTTGGTGGACGGCCGCTCGCAACACCGAGGTCGTGATAGTTCAGCGAGCTACCGTGCAGCGCCACGCGGATCTCGCCTCGCCCAGGCTTTCCGGGATCGGGAAGATCGACCAGCTTCAAGGCATCCAACCCGCCGGGGGCGGTGACGATCGCTTTCATGGCAGCCTCACAGGACGACAAAACCTCCCCTTCACCTAGCGGAGACTACGGGCCACGCAAGGGCGCAAACCGATCATTTCGCGAAGCGGCATGAACCGGCACCTGTCGGTCCAGGCCATGAGGCACGGCGTGACAACAGGTTGGTGCCAGCGGTGCTATACCCGCTCTACAAACCCGTCCAGCACGCGTTTCTGCCCAGCGCGGTCGAAATCGATCGTCAGCTTGTTGCCTTCGATCGCAACGACGTTCCCGTTACCGAACTTGATGTGAAAAACACGGTCGCCAACCGCGAATTTCGACGGCGTGTCGGCGACCGATTTGGCCACCAGCTCGCCCTCGATCGTCCGGCCGCGCGGGCCGCTTTCGCCGTAGCCGATGCGCTCCACGGCGTGGCCGGAGCGGGTGCCCCAGTTGTCGCGGGTCGCATCCGTCCTGTTGGCCTGGGCACGCTTCCAGCCGGGTGTCGAATAGGTGTTGGCGAAGGGATCAGCCTTGTCGAAGCGCGACTGGCCGTAACCCCCGCGCCCGCCATATCCGCCGTAGCTAGAGTCGGACGCTGCGACATCGACGTGCTGGGCCGGGAGCTCGTCGAGGAAACGCGAGGGCATGGTGGATTGCCAGAGCCCGTGGATGCGCCGGTTCGAGACGAACCAGATATGGCAGCGGCGCTTGGCGCGCGTCAGGCCCACATAGGCGAGGCGGCGTTCTTCCTCCAGCCCCGACCGCCCGCCTTCGTCGAGCGCCCGCTGATGCGGAAACAGGCCTTCCTCCCAGCCGGGCAGGAAGACCGTATCGAACTCCAGTCCCTTCGCCGAATGAAGGGTCATGATCGAGACTGCGTCCATGTCCTCGTTCTGTTCGGCATCCATGACCAGCGAAACGTGCTCGAGGAAACCCCGCATAGACTCGAATGCTTCCATGGAGCGGATCAGCTCCTTGAGGTTTTCGAGCCGCCCGGGCGCCTCGGCCGACTTGTCGTTCTTCCACATGTCGGTGTAGCCGGACTCTTCGAGGATCTGTTCCGAAAGCTCGGTATGAGGAAGAGATTCAAGCCTCTCGCTCCAGTTCCTGAAGCTCTGGACGACGTCGAAAAGGGCCTTGCGGGCCTTCGGCTTCAACTCGTCGGTCTCGACAATCTCACTGGCTGCCTGAAGCATCGGAATGTCGCGGGCTCGGGCATAATCGTGCAGGTACCGCACTGTCGTATCGCCGAGCCCGCGCTTCGGCGTGTTGACGATGCGCTCGAAGGCGAGATCGTCCGCCGGTTGGCACACGAGCCGGAAATAGGCCATGGCATCGCGGATCTCGAGCCGCTCGTAGAAGCGGGGTCCGCCGATGACGCGGTAGTTGAGGCCCAGCGTCACGAAGCGGTCCTCGAACTCGCGCATCTGGAAGGAGGCGCGCACGAGGATCGCCATGTCGTTCAACGCGTGCTTCTTGCCGTCCGCGTCACCGCGCTGAAGGCGTTCGATCTCCTCGCCGACGGCGCGGGCTTCCTCCTCGGAATCCCAGGCGGCATGCACCTGCACCTTCTCGTCGTCCGGCTCGGTACGTTCGGTGAACAACGTCTTGCCCAACCGGCCTTCATTGTGGGCGATCAGGTGACCGGCTGCGCCGAGAATGTGCTCTGTGGAGCGGTAGTTTCGCTCCAGCTTGATCACCTTCGCGCCGGGAAAGTCCTTCTCGAAGCGCAGGATGTTGTCCACCTCCGCGCCCCGCCAGCCATAGATCGACTGGTCATCATCGCCGACGCAGCAGACATTCTGCGGCACGCCCTTCGGCCGCTGGGCGAGCAGCCTCAGCCACATGTACTGGGCGGTGTTGGTATCCTGGTACTCGTCGACCAGAATGTAGCGGAACCGGTCGTGATACTCCTTCAGGATGTCCGGGTGGCTGCGGAAGATCGCGATCGGGTGCAGGAGGAGGTCGCCGAAATCGCAGGCGTTAAGGCTCTTCAGCCGATCCTGGTAGGCGCGGTAGAGTTCGCGGCCCTTGCCGTTGGCGAAGGCGCGCGCGTCGCCCTCGGGGATGTCGCGTGGGCCGAGGCCCTTGTTCTTCCAGCCGTCGATCATCTGAGCGAACTGGCGGGCGGGCCAGCGCTTGTCGTCCAGGTTCTCGGCCTGGATCAGC
>JAEYTV010000147.1 GCA_023433855.1 Pseudomonadota bacterium
CTTCTGGGGCTTTCTGCTTCTGATGAGCGGTCTGCCGGTCTTCGTCTGGATCAAACACACCAACCCCGAGAAAGTGCCACTAGAAAATCGCGTCGGATCCGTCGCGCCAGCCCAACCTTCAAGGAGAGCATAGATGTCTTTAAACCTCAGAAATCGGTCGCTGCTCACGGTTCAGGATTACACGCAGCGGGAATTCCAGTATCTCCTCGACCTGTCGAGAGATCTCAAGCGCGCCAAATACGCCGGGACCGAACAACCGCACCTCAGCGGGCGCGAGGTCGTTTTGATCTTTGAAAAGACAAGCACCCGTACGCGCTGCGCCTTCGAGGTCGCATGCCACGACCAGGGAGCGCATGTCACTTATCTGGATCCCGCCGGTTCCCAGATCGGCCACAAGGAATCCTTCAAGGATACCGCGCGCGTCCTGGGACGCATGTTCGATGCCATCGAGTATCGAGGCGCCTCGCAGTCGGGCGTCGAGCAACTCGCGAAATACGCGGGCGTGCCGGTCTACAATGGGCTTACCGACGAGTATCACCCGACTCAGATGCTCGCCGACCTGATGACCATGCGCGAGCATTCCGACCGGCCCGTGCATGACATCAAGTACGCCTATGTCGGGGACACGCGTTCGAACATGGGCCACTCGTTGATGATCGCCGGCTGCCTGATGGGCATGGACGTTCGCCTCGCAGGCCCGAAGGAGTTGTGGCCTTCCGATGATTTCACATCCATCGCCCGCGAGCTCGAGAAGCGCTACGGCGCAAAGCTGACGATCACCGACGATCCGGAGGCGGCCGTGAAGGACGTCGATTTCATCCATACGGACGTCTGGGTTTCCATGGGCGAGCCGAAGGAGGTCTGGTCGGAGCGCATCAAGCTCCTGAAGCGCTACCAGGTGAACGCCGCGCTCATGAAGGCGTCCGGGAACCCCCGGGTGAAGTTCATGCACTGCCTGCCGGCCTTCCACGACAGCGAAACGACTGTGGGCAAGGACGTGGCCGAAAAGTTCAACATCCATGATGGCCTCGAAGTGACAGACGAAGTGTTCGAGAGCGAGGCCAACGTGGCGTTCGAGCAGGCTGAGAACCGGCTTCACACGATCAAAGCGCTTCTCGTGGCCACGATCGGGGAGTAGAGCCGATGCTCATCGTCACTGCACTCGGCGGAAACGCGCTCCTGCGGCGCGGGCAGGCCCTCACTGCTGAAAATCAACGCGAGAACGTTGCAATTGCCGCCCGTTCTCTTGCGCCGGTCGCGCGGGATCACAAGCTGGTCGTGGGACATGGCAACGGTCCCCAGGTCGGCCTGCTGGCGCTCCAGAGCGCAGCCTATGCCGAGGTAGATCCCTACCCGTTCGATGTTCTCGGTGCTCAGACGGAGGGGATGATCGGGTACATGATTGAACAGGAACTCGGCAACCTGCTCCCGTTTGATCGACCGATCGCCACCCTTCTCACGATGGTGGAGGTGGAGGCCAGCGACCCGGCTTTCAACAACCCCACAAAATTCATCGGCCCCATCCACACCAAGGAAGAGGCCGACAAGACAGCGGCCGAAAAGGGTTGGATATTCAAGGCCGACGGCGCTTCCTACCGGCGCGTTGTCGCTTCCCCGATGCCGAAGCGTATCTTCGAACTGCGTCCCATCCGCTGGCTGCTCGACCATAACACAGTGGTAATCGCAGCCGGCGGGGGAGGTATCCCCACCATGTACACATCGGAAGAGGAAAGGCGGCTGGTCGGCGTCGAATGCGTGATCGACAAGGATCTCGCCGCGGAACTGCTGGCTCGTGAACTCAAGGCGGATTTCCTCGCCATCCTTACCGACGTCGATTCCGTCTATGTCGACTGGGGAACCCCCACGCAACGTGCCATCAGGACCGCCTCCCCGGAGGCTCTCGATGAGGTGAAGTTTCCTGCCGGATCCATGGGGCCGAAGGTCGAGGCGGCCTGCCGCTTCGTACGCGCAACGGGAAACCGGGCCTGCATCGGTTCGCTGAAGGACCTTTCCGCCATGATCGAAGGCACCGCGGGCACCACCGTCACGCGAGACACGTCCGGGATCACGTACGTTTCGACAAGTTGAGGAGAAAGAACATGAGAGAATTCGGAGTTCATTCGGAAGCTGGCCGACTGAGGACCGTGATGGTCTGCCGCCCGGGGCTGGCCCACAAGCGCCTTACCCCAGGCAATTGCCGCGAGTTGCTGTTCGACGATGTCCTCTGGGTGCAGGAGGCACAGAAGGAACACTTCAACTTCTGCAACAAGATGCGCGAAGTCGGTGTCGAGGTCCTGGAGTTCCACGATCTGCTCGCGCAGACCCTTGAGGACAAGGAGGCGCGGGAGTGGGTGCTGAGCCGCCGCATCACCGCCAACCATGTGGGGCCGGGTATGCTGCCCGAGTTGCGCCAATGGCTTGATGAAATGCCCTCTCAAAAGCTGGCAGAACACCTGATTGGCGGCATCGCGCGCTTTGAGCTGCCTTTTGATAGCCGCGCCATGTTCGGCCACTATCTTGAACCGACAGGATTCGTCATTCCACCCGTCCCGAACACACTTTTCACGCGAGACAACTCCTGCTGGATTTACGGCGGCGTCAGCTTGAACCCCATGTATTTCCCTGCCAGACGTCCAGAGACTCTCCTGACCACCGCCATCTATAAATTCCACCCTGAGTTCCGCGACGGAGATTTCAAGGTTTGGTGGGGAGATCCAGACGAAGACTTCGGGCCCGCAACACTTGAGGGGGGCGATGTAATGCCCGTAGGCAACGGAACTGTGTTCGTGGGGATGGGCGAACGAAGCACTCCACAAGCCGTGGGGCAGTTGGCAGCGGCCTTGTTCAAGAATGAAGCGGCAACGCGCGTTATCGCTTGTCAAATGCCACGCTCTCGAGCCGCGATGCATTTGGACACCGTCTTTACGCTCTGCGACAGAGATATTGCCAATGTATTTCTTGAAGTATGCAGTCAAATCAAGTGTTACAGCCTTAGACCAGGGGACAAGGCTGGCGAAATTGATTACGCCGTCGAGGACAAACCATTCCTGACCGAGGAAGGTCTGGGGGTTGCCGCCGAAGCAATGGGTCTTCAGCGACTTAACGTCATCACGACGGGCGGCGACTATTACGAGCAGGAGCGTGAGCAATGGGATGACGGTAACAATGTGGTCGCCTTGTCGCCGGGTGTAGTTGTGGCCTACGAGCGAAATTCCTTTACCAACACGAAGCTTCGGAAGGCTGGAATCGAAGTGATAACGGTAGAAGGAGATGAGCTTGGGCGCGGAAGAGGCGGTGGCCACTGCATGACCTGTCCAATTCTCAGAGATCCTGTATAAGCAGGCCGTCTGCATCTATGGGAAAGAAGATACCCCCCTGGCGCCAGAAGATGGGATCCGGTTGCTATACCTGTGCCTAGACATGGAACCAGCAGAAACGGGAAAACGAAAACTTGCAGCACGCCGCCCGTCACGCAGACATCCGGATTCCTGATTTGGCTCAGGCCACGGCGCTGGAAAAGACAGTTGGATAACTGAAAAAGGACTTTGTCTGAGGATCCATGTTGGATCCAAGGTAGTTTTAATACCTTAGGTCGTTAATCGGCATAACTGCCAGATTCAATGAAACGCGTTTTTGGACTGGAGTGACGCCTGTGAGCGTGATCGCTATCTACGGCAACGGGTTTCGTAGCGCAGTCATCAGCGTCGAAGAGCGGTCTTCAATCTTGTTCTTTGACGAAGCTGACGCGGAGGCTCTTGAACTTTGCATCAAGAACCTCACTGGCAAACCGGAGCGCGCCCTCGTCGACTTCTACCGAGACCTCCTCGATGATCAGCCCATTCGCGGATCGGAGGGCCTCCTGATGAAGCTCATCGAACCACGATAAGTTCGTCGTTCCTTTTACTTCCGCCAGCCTGACCACCACAGCTTCAAGCGCCTCTTGCAACGCAAGAGCTGCCGCGCCGAGATAGGCCTCGGCATTTTCTTTATCATAGACAATGTTCATGAAATAAGCCCCTGTGGAGGAAGTATGCAACCGTACGATCCACGGAGTCAATCACTGAAACCCTCCACCAGACCCAAGTCTTAGTGATATCTCAAGGCGATCTATTTCTGCTCGACGTGCCCCCGATAGATTAGGCATCTGGAGTTGTAATTTTCCACTTATGGTCCGTGAGGGAACGAAGAGGAGAATTCGATCAGGCCTCTAAGATTTCGGAAGCGCAAATCACATTCGTGTTGAAGCAGGCAGAGAATGGACTCCGATTGGCGAGGCGTGCCGGAAGGCGGGAATTTCGGATGCCAATGAAATAGAGGTTTGTAAACTGCCGCTCTTGAAAGGTCTCAACCGCTGCACGCTCGCTTGAGGACGCGGGTCAACTTGTGCCTGCCGTCTCTGTCGCTACTTGCCTTGAAACCGCACCCCGCTCAATTTGAATGGTTACATCGGTTATGTTGCTCAAGAGCTTGGGACTGGATTCCGTGATAAGTAGCGAAAGCTCCGGCTTCTCCAGCCTCAGGCGATCCAGCGTCCGCGCATAGTCAAGTGCCAGCGCTGGAGCCAGCCCCTGAAACGGCTCGTCCAACATCAACAGCTTTTCCGAGACCATCAGCGCGCGCCCGAGGGCGACCATCTTACCCTGGCCACCGGAAACCCCGCCGCCAGGACGTTTCCGCATCCCCCGTAGCTCGGGAAGAAGCGCGTAGACCTCCTCGAGGCGCCGTTGCGTCACTGTCGGCGTCAGCTTCAATGCCAGCGCCGGCAGAACAATGTTCTCCTCCACGGTGAACTCGGGAATGAGCCTACGGTCCTCCGGCGCGTAACCGATACCATGCCTGGCACGTCCAAACGCAGGCTCATCGGAAATAGGAATGTCTCCAAGGAAGATCCGTCCACTCATCACCGGAAGGAGCCCCATGATCGATCGCAGCAGCGTAGTCTTTCCTGCTCCGTTGCGACCGATGAGGACTGTCGTGAGGCCTGGGCTCAATTCGATCGAGATGTCGCGGAGAATCTGAATGCCGGCAATTTCTACGTTCAATGATGACACACGCAACATCACGCGACCCCCACAACACTCTCGACAACCTCGGGGTTCTTCAGGACCTCGTCCGGAGTTCCCTGCGCCATCACATGCCCCCGATTCCAGACGACCACTCTGTCCGCATATCGGGACACGACATCCATGTCGTGCTCTACGAACAGCGCGGTCACTCCAGCGGTGCGCAACGCCTTCATAAGCGTCTCCATCAAGTCGAAGCGCTCTATCGCACTTACACCGCTCGTGGGTTCATCCAGGAGCATCAGGCGAGGCCTTAATGCCATCGCCACTGCGATGTCGATCAGTTTGCGACGTCCTTCCGGCAACGTCATTGCCGCATCATTGGCGCAGCCAGTAAGATTGAAGATCTCGAGAAGTGCCATCGCCTCCTCAAACCACTCTGTCCGGTCCAAGGGGCGCAGTGCGCTCCAGAGCCCGCTCCGCGCGGCGACCGCGAGCATCAGATTGTCGATGACCCTTTTGTCCGTGAACAGTTGCGGGATCTGGAAGGCCCGGGCAATCCCGCGGCGCGCGATAACCCGTGGAGCGAGTTTGGTGATGGGATTGCCGTCCAGATAGACTTCACCCCCAGCCGGACGAATATACCCGGTGCAGAGGTTGAGGAATGTCGTCTTGCCCGCACCGTTGGGGCCGATGATCGCGACAAATTCGCCTTCTGCTATCTCCAGGTTCACGCCGTCGGCAGCCTTTACGCCATGGAAGGCGACCTGGAGGTTCTCGGCTCGAAGAAGAGGGACATTCATGCGACGGATCCCTTGCTTTTCCGGTCGATGAGGCCGTACAGGCCGCTGGGGAGGAAGAATATGACGATCAGGAGTGCGATCCCGACGATCATGCTCCACGCATCCGTGTAGCTCGCTGCGACCGTATGGACGATCTCGAGGAAGATGGCTCCGATGAACGGTCCGGCAACGCCGCCAATACCACCGAGCGCAGCCACCAGAACCAGGTGCCCTGAATCCGTCCAGAAGGCCATCTCCGGCAAGACGTGACCGATCGTCAATGCGGCGAACGCTCCACCGATGCCGGCCAGGGCCGCAGAGATTACGTACGCCACCAGCAGGACGCCCCAAACGGGCACGCCCAGATATTCAAGTCGCACCTCGTTGGTATGAACGGCAGAAAGTGCATGCCCCAGCGGGCTGCGAAGGTAAGCCTGTACGAGAAGTCCGATGACCAGGACGCCAAGCAACGACGTCAGGAACAGAATGAGATCGATAGCTTCTTCGCTGGGCTGCAGGCCGAAGAACGATGGGGTGATCACACGCATCCCATCCGTCCCCCCGGTCAGATCATAAAGCTTCGACAGCAGTGAGAACAGTACCATCGAGACTGCAAGGTTCAGCATCGCAAAGAAGATGGCTCGGTAGCGCACCATGAAGGCTCCGACCACGAGGCCTGCCAACGCAGAAAGCGCCGTTGCCGCAACGATCAGCACAAGAAAATCCGTGATGCCCGCATCTCTGCCAAGGACGGCAACTGCATACGCGCCGATTGCGAAGAACATCGCGTGGCCGATGGAAATAAGGCCGCCGCGGAGCAGGATGGCAACACCAAGAGCCGCAAAACCCTTGGTCACGGCGAGCGTCAGGATGAATTGGAGCCAGGGAGCAGCGACGCCACCTGCGGCAACGAGTGTAAGCGCTCCGAGTGCCAGAAGGCTTTTCTTCATGATCAAATTCTCCTGGTCGCAACGGAGCCGAAGAGGCCGTACGGGCGAATGAGCAACACGACGAGCATAACGATATAGGGAGCAACGGAATCCAGAGCCGGTGCGTAGTAAACGGCAAGGACGCGAGCAACTGCGACAATGACCGCTGCCAGCGCAGCCCCTTCGATACGTCCAAGCCCCCCTATGGCTGCCACCGCGAACGCGAGCACCATGGTGTCCGCTCCAAGGCCCGGGGCCACTCCCGATGTCGGGGTCGCCAGTGCACCTCCGAGTGCAGCAAGAAACAGGCCGAGGGAGAAAGCGACCATGAAGACCCGGTCGGTATTCATCCCCATCGCCTGGGAAACCTCACGATCTACGACGACGGCAGCAATGAGACGGCCGATACGCGTATGACCGACAAGCAGCTTCAGACCGACAACAGTCATGATTGCCAGCACGATCAGGAGTAGTTGGTAGTTCAGATAGACAACGCCCCCCAGTTCGATGCTTCCAAGTAGTTGCATCGGGGTGTCTTCATAAAGCGAGTTGACCCCGAAGACGATGCGCTGCAGGTCTTCCAGGATCAGGAACAGGCCGAAGGTGACCAGGATCTGTACCGCCTCGGATTTTCCATAGGTCCATCGGACAAGAGCCTTTTCCATTATCGGCCCGAACAGGGCAGCGATCAGTGCTGCGCTCAGAATGAGCGAGGGAAACGTCAGCCATCCCGGGAGCCCGGCGCCGACAATCCAGAGTCCGAGGCTCGCGGCGGTATACGCTCCGATCGAGTAGAAGCTGCCGTGAGCAACATTCAGGATGCGAAGGACGCTAAAAACCAGCGTAAGCCCGACCGCGACGAAAAAGATCAATGCCGCGTTTGCTAAGGCATCTACGAGCAAGGGGATCGCAATCAGAAGCATAGGGAATCTCCGCCCTGTCGAGACAACAGGTCCACTGAACTGAATGCGGGACGCGAGCCCGCATTCAGGTTTGTCCGGTAGGTTACTTGTAGGATCCAGGCTGCGGCTGCGACTTAACGAAGTCGGCTGGGAGCGTCGAAATCCATTCGATGGGGTCTTGCCCGACCGGCGGCATCAGAGACTTGCCGTCATAGCGCGCCATGTTGCCCAGAACCGGGAACTGGAAATCGGCCGACTTCGCGGTCACGCCTACGATCTGGTCGACTATTCCGTCGTTGTCTTCCCGGGTGGTCGTGGTTCCGGTAAGGGTCTTCACCACGCTGCCCCTCATGGCTTCGGCCACTTCCTCACGGGTCGGCCAGGTGCCACCGTTCTTTTCCATAGCCTTTTCGTAAGCCTGCTTCATGTAGACGAAGCTGTTGGCCATTTTGATTGCCGGAAACACCGGATAGCTTCCATACTTCGCGTGGTACGCTTCTGCGAACTTCTTCATTTCCGGGTTGGCAGCGGCATCCGGCGACATCCACCATCCATCTCCAAGGACGCCAACGATGACCCCCTCTGGAATATCCACGTTCTGGAGAGACGATTCACCGAGAGCAAAGATTGCCTGGCTGGAACGAAATAGCCCGCGCGGGGATGCCTGGCGAACGAAGTTTTCAAGGTCGCCGCCCCAAAGGTTCGAGAATATGACGTCCGGACGGGCCGCCGTCAGACGGGAAATCTCAGTCTGGAACGTAGCCGATCCAAGCTTGGGATAAAGTTCAGCGACGATCTCGACATCCGGCTTGAAGGTCTTCAGCGCGGCCTTGAATATGTTGGCTGCGTCATGTCCGAAGGCATAGTCAGGATTGATGATCGCCACCGTCTTCACGTCCGGTTTGACCGAGAGCATGTAGAAGGCGTAGGCGAGGAATTCTGGCACTGTGTTGCCATTGGGCCGAAAATAGAAGGGATACTCCCCCTTGGTGAAAAGCTGGTGGGTGTCGCAGTTCCATCCGATGGTCGGTATCTTCAGCTCATCCACGACCGGCGCCAGGGCCATGCAGTTGCCGCTGGAGAGGGCGGCAACCATCACGCCGTTTGCACCATCGCCCGCGAGCTTCCGGAACTCGGTAATGACGCCCTCCGTGCCCTGGCCTTCATCGACATAGGTGGCCTTCAGCGGCACCCCACCAATACCACCATCCGCGTTGATGGTTTCGATCATGAGTTCCGCCGCATTGCGGCCAGGCATTCCATAAGCGGCTGTCGCACCGGACGTAAAGCTGAAAACGCCGACGCCCAGAGCGTCAGGCTTGTCGGCGGAACTGGCCGGAAATGGGAGGCTGAGAGACATGATCGATACAGCAGCGGCGGCTGCAAACTTCTTTGACATCAATGACATGAAGACCCTCTGTCTGATTCCACTGTGACGACGGCTTCCGCGCTGCTGCACGTGCTCATTTCTTTTTTTGCACCTCGATGATTGCCTAAGTCGCACAACTGTGCAACTTAAAAATGGCAGTGATATTTCACTGCGCTACTTTTTATGCTGGGACCCATTCTGCACAGAGATACATCACCCTTCGAGGCCGCTCGAAAGACGCTGCGGGACGGGAGAAGGAGACGGAATGAAAAAGCTTGAACTCACGGTGATTTCCAAGAGCGGCGAGGCGCAGATGTCCGTCGAGATATCTGAGATGGTCATCGCCGGCTGGGCGGGCCGTGACAAGGAAGCAATGGAGCATCATATCCAGGAACTGGAAGCGCTTGGTGTTGCCCGCCCCGCATCCACCCCAACCTTCTATCGGGTTGCGGCGAGCCGCCTCACCCAGGAACAGGAAATTCAGGACGCCGGCCCGGATGGTTCCGGGGAGGTGGAGACGTTCCTGGTAGCTTCGAACGGGAAGCTCTACGTCGGAATCGGCTCGGACCATACGGACCGTAAGGCCGAGACGGTCGGAATTACGCTTTCGAAGCAGATGTGCGACAAGCCGGTAAGCAGAACGGCCTGGCTCTACGACGAGGTTTCCGACCATTGGGACAGCCTCATCCTTCGCAGCTACGCGACGATCAACGGCCAGAGGGTGCTCTATCAAGAGGGCGCGGTAGCCAGCCTTCTTCCTCCGTCTGAACTGATCCAGCGTTATACGGAGGGCGGGACGCTGCCGGATGGAACTGCGATGTTCGGCGGCACCATGCCCGCTATAGGCGGCATTCGTTCCGCGAGCAGATTCGAAGCTGAGATCGTCGATCCGGTCCTGGGGCGCTCCATGTCTTTCGGTTATGACGTCACCGTGCTTCCCGTACGCGGATAGCACGAATTGAATGACCCGTGGGCCGGTGCGTCGACATCTGCGACGCTACGTGTTTAGAAGGTGCTTCTCTGATATGAGACGGCCCCGTGGGGGCTGTTTCCTCCATCCGGGTGAAGCTTCTGCAATGCCGGCTGCAGGAAGGGACATCATGAGTGCCGAAACACCCACTGTCGAACCACCGATGGCGCCTCGGCGCAACAGGTCTGCTGAGCGCACGCCTTCCCTGAGAGATCAAGCCTACGAGGCGATAAAGCACCTCATCATCACCTGTGAACTCAAACCCGGCGAGGTACTGAGCGAAGCGGATTTGAGTTCGGACATAGGCATAGGGCGAACGCCCGTCCATCAGGCGATCGACCGTCTCGTTACCGACGGGATGATCGACGTCATGCCCCGCAAGGGCATCATCGTTAGGCCCGTGAGCCTCGACGAGATCCGCGACATCATTGAAGTGCGGCTCCTCAATGAAACCCATTGCGCACGTCGTGCTGCCACTTTGGCAGAGCCTAGCGACATTTCCCGGCTGGTCGCGAACCTGGATGCCATGTGGAGCGCGTCGAAGCTTCGCGCAATCGAAGACATGATGAATCTCGATCGCGAGTTTCACGCCCTTCTGTCACGGACGACGGGCAACAAGACTTTGTCTGAAATTCTCCGTAACCTTCATGACCGCTCGTTGCGTATGTGGTTCATATCGCTACGGGCGGGCGAACACCACATGCGCGTGTGCGAGCAACACGCCGCGATCCTCGATGGCGTCCGCCGCCATGACCCGGATGCCGCCGAGCAGGCTGTACGCGCGCACGTCGAAGCATTCCGGGACAATATCACGCGGCAGCTCTGACGTCGTCAGAGATGCTTTTCCACGGCCTGCGCCCATCCAAGAAGCGCCGCATCCTGCCCGCCTGCCGCCGAAAGCATCAGGCCAGCGGGAGCGGACCCTTCTTCATGCATGGGTAGCGAAATCGAGCATCCGTCGATCATGTTGATGAGCGTTGGATTTCTCAGCATGGCGAGGTTCACCTTCGTAAAGAGTGCATCATCCTCCTCCAGCGAAGCGATCGACGGCGCAACCGTCGGCACCGTCGGCATCGCGATGACGTCGAACCCGCTGATCGCAGCGGTTGCCCGGCGGAGCAAGTCGTTCCGGGCGCGGACCAACTCGATATAGTCGGACGCGCTCTGTTCCTTGCCGCGCAAGATGCGCATCAGCACCCGCGGGTCATAAGATCCATCTCCTCCTCCTGCGATCAGGCCAGCGTGCCATACATAGGCTTCGGATGCAGTGAAACCTCCCTTCGCATTGATCCCGGCGACCTCTCCGAATTCTGACAGCGGGATGGGTGTCACAACCGCTCCGGCTGCAGAGAGCTTCCTGACAGCTTCTTCAAAGAGGTTGGCAACGTAATCATCCAATCCATCCATGGCGACCGTCTGGGGAACCCCGATGCGCATTCCGGCAATCGCAGGCGGACCAAACGACTTCAGGGACGCTCCGCTCATGACCTCATGAAGGATACGGCAACACTCGACGGTAGGTGCCAGCGATCCGATCGAATCGAGGGTCGGAGACAGCGGCAACGCCCCCGCCAGCGGAACAGCCGCCGCGGTCGGCTTGTATCCGACGATTCCGCACAACGCTGCCGGGATCCGGCAGGAACCTCCGGTATCTGATCCGATTCCTGCTGCAGCCATGCCATCGGCAACAGATACACCGGCTCCCGAAGAGGACCCTCCTGGAATGCGACCCGTTTTCCTGTCCCAAGGGCTGGAGGGGGTTCCATAGTGAGGGTTGAGACCCAGCCCGGAAAATGCGAACTCGGTCATGTTGGTCCGTCCCAAGACGACGAAACCCGCCGCCTTGAGACGTGCGATCGCAGGGGCGTCGGCATCGGCCGGCGCCGCAGAGGCCAGGATTTTTGATCCTGCGGGAGTAGGAGCTCCCTTCAGATCGAAGAGATCCTTAACCGAGATCGGTATCCCTGCATAAGGAGATGGGGCCGCACCTGCCGCTCTGAGCTGATCGTAAGCAGCCGCCGCGGCGAGGGCCGCTTCCGCGTAGACCTTGGTGAAGGTTCGCCCCCCCTCGCCTTCAGGGTCTTGAATCCGTTCAAGGGAGACCTCAACCATCCGCACTGCAGTCGTGCGGCCGGTTTCCAGAGCCTCGGCCCGAGCACGCAGAGATTCCCTAAATGTCATACCCATCCCCTCCGAATCGATCAGACCGGATCGAAATAATGGATCTCGAGAAGCAGGCAACCGCCTTCCGACTTGAATGGGCCGTGCTGAGCATGCGGCGGCCGGCAGGCGTAAGTATTGGGGGGGAACGCGGTACCGCCGTTACCCTGAGCGTCGTTTCCGACCGTCAGGTCGCCTGAGACGAGGTAGACCTCTTCCCAGTACTCATGCTCGAACGGCTTGGTCGTGAAGACACCCGGATCAAAACGGAGGAGCCGAGTGCGGGTGCCCCGGCGGCCCTCTTCATCCAGGGCGCCTGAGAGGATTTTCTGCTGGATTCCTGACGGGTAGCCGGCTGGGACCTCCCATCCGGAATTCATGTCGAGGGTGTAGAATTCATCATGCTTCTTGTTGACTGGCATGGGAAACCTCCGTTCAGGCTGCTGTGTCGGTGTTTGAGGCCTTGAGACTGTCTTCGAGCGAGTAGCTGTCGAGCATGCTCTGGACAAGGCCGCCGGCACGATCCCAGTCATAGGTACGGAAGGCATGGCCCTTCGTGACAAAGGTCGCGCCCGCGTAGAACATCTCGTACTGGTGATGCCTGGACCCGAACTCGGAACCGACAGCGTCCCAGGCCAGCTTGTAGAACTTAACCCGATCGAGCGACGATGCTGCAGGTGACTGCTGCGTCTTTCCGATAAGCGTCGCCAGGTCAGGATTTGCGAAGTCCGCCACGGACGAGGGGAGCATGATCATGCCGCCGCCGGCCAGATCGCGGATCGTATTGAGAACCTTCGGGTAGAGCTGCTGCGTGATCACCTGCGCGGTATAGAGATGATGAGCATTCGGGACGAAGTAGGAGCCGACCTGACGTCCATCAGCTTCCATGGCGGAAACCAAGGCGTCGACCATTCCCACTTCCGCAGCCAGCTGCCCGAGTGTTTCGCGAACCTGCGGAAACTGGGTAACGCCATTCGTGTCTGTTGCACGGCGCGCCAGTCCGATCAGGAACCGCATCTTCACTGACAGGCGGATCATTGCCTGGTAGTTCTGATAGACATGAGCAGGGGTCGCATGGAACTGTTTCTGGCACATGGCGATGTCGCCATCCACAAAAACGCGGTCCCACGGCACCTTGACATCATCGAAGTAGAGAACGGCATCGTTCTCGTCGAACCGGCTCGCCAGCGGGTTGTCGAACACTGACGGCGACGCCGCCTCGTACGACTTGCGGGAGAGCATCTTCAGGCCCTTCGCGTTCATCGGGATTGCGAAGGAGACGGCATAGTTTTCGTCCCCCTCGCGAAGCGGCTGGATGCAGGTCACGAACACCTCGTTGGCAACAACACCCCCCGTCGCCAGCATCTTTGCTCCGCGGATGGTGATTCCTTCCGCGTCGCGATCGACCACGCCGGCAGTGAGGAACGGATCGGCCTGCTCTGCCGCCGACTTGGAGCGATCCGCCTGGGGGTTGATGATCACGTAGGTGAGGTAGAGATCGTTATCGCGGGCGTAGCGATAATAATCCGCCAGGTTGTGAGCGAACTTCGGATTGTACGTCTCGAACACGTCGAGGCCCATGTACATCCCGGCGATGCAGGACGCGACATGGTCAGGAGCACGGCCCATGAAGCCGCCATGGAGATTGGTCCAGGCCTCGAGTCCGGCACGCCGCTTCTTCAGCGCCTCGTAGGTCCCGGGCAGCTCCCAAATGCGGTTAGCCCTGCCGCCTTCGGGCGTCTCGAACGTCATGAGATCCTGGTTCGCCGGTGCATTGGCGAAATCGAACATCTTGGCGACCGACGCCGCGACGTTGCGGAAGGCCGGGTGGGTGGTCACGTCATCGACGCCCTTGCCGTCGATGAAAAGTTCGCGCCCGTCGTTCAGACTGCTGAGGTGCTGTTGGCCAGACCTGGTCATTTTGAAGTTCCTCTCAGTGAAATTAGTAATGCAGGGCAAGAGGCCACTCGGCCTCCACTTGCCAATCGTTGCGAACCCGCCGGTACCGGCCGCGGTAGAAGAGCAGTGGATCCGGCGCA
>JAEYTV010000003.1 GCA_023433855.1 Pseudomonadota bacterium
ATCCTGCATTTCGACAAGCAGGTGGACGGCTCCGAGCGCTACTGGATCGAGCAGGGCATAGAAATGGGCCGTCCGTCCCGTATCCGGCTGGAGATCGACGTGGAAAACGGACGAATGGATGGAGCCCGCATCGGCGGTCATGCCGTCAAGGTGGCCGAGGGCGTGCTCTTCGCCTGAAGATGCCGCAGCGGGACGCCCGAAACGGATCGCTTGGGCCGGCTGCTGAGACTATCCGTTCGCAGGGGTAATCGGGCCAAGATATTGGGCCAAGAATATCGGGCTCGCCCGGCCTTTTCGTCGCAGGTTCTCAGCTTTTCCAACTTCGCCAGCTTAAGGGCTGGACAGGGGAGGGCGCTGTGGCTATATCCGCCGCGACTTCCGGTTCGCCGGCCCGTGGGTGATTAGCTCAGTTGGTAGAGCAGCTGACTCTTAATCAGCGGGTCGCAGGTTCGATCCCTGCATCACCCACCAACTAGTCTGGCGTGTTTACCGCATTTCTCTCGCTGCCAAAAAGGCTTTGAAAATTCCGTGGCTTAGCGGCCGATCATCGTGATGTGCGGAGACAGAGACGCATAATTATATGGCCAAAGCAGACAGAATCGGTCCTCTGTCTCTACAGGCTCGATTTGACGTCCCGCTCTTTTGGCGGCGCATTGTCCCTGGCGGGCGCTATCCTACGACTTCTTGCTGATTGGTTGACGGGGAGAGGGTCCCGAGGCGAGCAACGCTTGCTGATCGGCCCACAGAGCGGGTAGCTCAGACAGGCGGAACAGGCTGTGGCGCGACCACTCGATGGACTGGCGGCCATGAACGATCGCCTCGCAAAGGTCCGGCGCTAGGAAGGCAAAACGGAGAATGCGGCTGAGATCGGAAACGTCCAATCTTTCACGAGCCGCGAGCTCGGCGATGGTCAAATCCGAGCCGTCGGTAAGAGAGCGCAAGAGTCGGTGGGCGTGCTTGAGTAATGCAAGCAGGCCTTCATCGGCTTTCGCGGTTTCGGCAGCCTTGTTGTTCAGCACTAGTTTCAATTCGACGCCACGGCGGCGAAGAGCCGTGGCGATGCAGATCGTGTGATATTGCTCACCAATCTCATTGTCGCCGCTATCCAGTTTGCACCCAAGCGCTTGCAGCAATCCGGCGATGCTGATTTCGATGGTGACCTGGTCGGCGCCAACGGTAATCTTGCGGGCGACGTTGGCGATGAATGTTTTCCGCCGACCAATGGATGCGTTGCGCAGGTCGGCCGCTGCAACCCGGCCAGCCGACACCAGCTCCGCTGCGTCGGCAGCTCTGGAGAGGGAAGGATCGGCAAGATCGAGAAGGCGCGGGCCAGAGCTCAGAAGCTGAACGAGTTCATCCTGTACGATCGTCTCAATGCCCGGTGCAGGAAGTCGCCAGCATTTCGCCGCCTCATTCGCGGATCCTTTCAACGCCCGACGCGATACGTAGTAGCGATAGCGTTTACCCTGCTTGGTCGCGTGCGTAGGACTAAGCCGATCGCCTAACTCGTCGAAGATAAGGCCGGTTAGCAAATGCAGCCCATCGCTGCGAGCGGCGTGCGGCGAGGTATTGGCCCTCGATGCGATGCGGCTCTGGACAAGGTCGAAGGTCTGTCGATCCACGATCGGATCATGCAGTCCGTCATGAAGGTCCTTCCCTTGCCTGATCATGCCGACGTAGAGCGGGTTCGTCAGGATGGCTCTGAGATGCCCAGCTGAGAACGGCAGGCCACCACGAAGCTTTCCACTCCGGCTGGTATGTCGCTTCGTCGTCAGACCCTCCTCTTGGGTTCGAAGCTGGAGCGAGCGCAGGGAACCGACTTCCGTGTAAAGCGCAAATATCTTGCGGACGGTCGATGCCTCTTCGGCGTTGATGACGAGTTTTCTATCCCGCACGTCATAGCCGAGCGGCACTAAGCCTCCCATCCACATGCCCTTCCTCTTGGAGGCGGCAATCTTGTCGCGGATGCGCTCGGCTGTTACCTCCCGCTCGAATTGGGCGAAGGACAAAAGGACGTTCAGCGTCAGCCGTCCCATCGAAGAAGTGGTGTTGAACGACTGCGTGACCGACACGAACGATACCGATCGCACGTCGAACACTTCCACGATTTTGGCGAAGTCGGTGAGGGAGCGGGTCAATCGGTCGATCTTGTAGACGACCACCACGTCGATGCGACCGTTCCTGACATCGTCAAGAAGCCGCTGCAGGGCAGGGCGGATCAGTGTGCCTCCCGAGATACCTCCATCATCGTAGCAGTCGGCAACGAGTTTCCAGCCGAGTCCTGCCTGCGAGGCAACATAGGCCTCGCAGGCATCACGTTGAGCGTCGAGGGAGTTGAACTCCTGTTCGAGCCCCTCCTCGGATGACTTCCTGGTGTAGATGGCGCAGCGCAGGCGAGGAGAGGTTGTGCTCATAGGCCAAAGAACCTTGGGCCTGACCATCGCGCACCCGTGATGGCACGGGCGATCTCCGAAAGCGACTTGTAGGTCTGGCCTTGCCAGACATAACCATGCCGCACCACGTCAACGACATGGGTCTTGCCGTGCCACTCGCGGATCAGGCGTGCGCCCACGGATGGCATAGATCGTTGCCGAGGATTCCGTTTGTCATTGTCTTTGTTGTCATCGACATCAGTTCGGACTGAAGATGGAGCCGGCGCAGAATCCGAGGCCTTCAACATGGTTCTCAGGACATCTTTCTTGAGGCCGCCTAGTATCTTGGCCTGGATGTGCCAGGCTGCGGCTCGCTCCAGCAGAACGCGGCGCGCACCCTTCGGCGGTGCCACGCCATAGGCTTTTATCCAAAGGCTGGCGAGTTGATCACGAGGGAGGTCGCCGAGCGCGGCGACCTCCCTCGTGATACGTGCTTCAAGGGAGGTCACTTCGCCTTGCCTGAGCCTTCAACACGGTAAAGACGGACACCGTCCTTGTCGATCTCGCTGGCCAGATTCAGTCCGAGCTTCTTCTTCACCACCGCCGAGAGAAAGCCGCGCACCGAATGGGCCTGCCAGCCGGTGGCCGCCCCCAAGTCGTCGATCGTTACGCCCTTTGGCGAACTCAGCTTCTTGAGGACGATTGATGCCTTTGTCGCGGCAGCCTGTGCCGCAGGCTTTATCTTGGACTTGGTGGCCTTGCTGGCTGCCGCGGTTTTATGGGAGCTGCCTCCAGCTTCCGGAGCGCTTCTCGCTCCTGCCTTGCTCGTGCGGTCGCGCTTGGCTTTGCCGGCGGCAGCGTTTGCCACTCCTCCGGCGACCGCATCGGCCTCGTTGGGAGTTTCGTTCGTCAGTGCCATTGTTCTCTCCGTTGGTTGCAGGCGCCGCAACATTGGGGTGCCTGTACTGACCGAAGCCCGCACATGGGCGGGCGGAGAGGAAGGACCAGAACACATTCGCAGTCCGTTTCCGTGAAAGAGCAACGCTCGGTTCGTTAGGTGAAGTCCAGCAGAAAGTCGTGCTGAATGGCCAAGATCAACGCTCTCGCAAGGCGCGGCGATGGCTGGCCGCCAGTTTCGTTCGATCTCCTCCAGTATTTCGTGCGCACATCGCGCCAGTGATGAAACCGCAACCGGCTCGATGGAATCGCCGGCCTCACCGATAACTCGGAAGGCAGCGATCAAACCATTGAGGTGGCCAGATCCGGCTTATTTTGGTCAAGTGCATCGACTGCTGAACTCCACTTGGAGCACCAACGCTTCCTTCACGCAGGAAGTCGAGTGGAAAGTGGCAGAGGCGGTTTTCGCTTCAGAACTATGTGTACCGGACTGTTCCCAATGTCGCATTCGGGGCCGTCTCCAGACCTTCCGCTTTCGGCATCAGCCGTGAGATAGCTGCCATTCAATCACCGATGACCGAATGGCCGCTCCCGACCCTCATTCGGTCGTTTTGCCCGATCTTGCCTCTCACCAAAACCTGCCGTTCGCGCTAATCACTCCCAGGTCCGAACCTAGATTGGATCAGTTCAACGGAAGTCGTCGAAATTTTCCGGGTAGGGCCGGATCATGAAAATGATCCAACGCGCCATTGTCGACGAAGTGGCGGTGCCACTTCTCGAGTGCGTTGCGATCCAGTGTGACACCTAATCCCGGTCCCTCTGGGACAGCTACCACGTTGTTGGTCTGCCGGAACGGACCGCCTTCGATGACGTCGCCAATCTGCCAACGGAATAGCGATTGTGAAGGCTCGCTAAGCCAGGGTGTTGCAGCTTTCATATGCAGATAGGCGGCCGTGGCGACGCCGGCATCACCCGAATAGCACCAGAAGCCAATATTCATCGCCTCACAGGCACCGATGAAGCGAACGGCGCGCGTTATTCCCCCTAGCACCGCAAAGTTCGTGACGATGGTATCGGGCACGCCAAGTTGAACCGCCTTGCGGACATCAGGAACATGCGTTGAAAAAGGTATGGAGGAATGGCGACGCAGAGCAGCCATTTCCTCAAAGGTGCCGACGGGATCCTCGTAATTCCGGATGTTGTATGGCTCGATTTCGCGAAGCACCTGAGTGGCCGTAGCCAGCGACCACTGCATGTTGGAGTCGAGTCGAATCATCGCTCGCGGTCCGAGTGCCTCACGCATCGCCTTTACCGTCTCAATCTCCAGGATAGGATCGCCCAGGATCAGCTTGCCCTCGAACATTGTCGACCCGTGCGTCTCCCGCATCGCGAGGCAATAGTCGGCGACCTCCTGCGGGCTGCTCTCGCCTCCAGCCCGGAAGCCGAAATACTCGGTGAACGGGATCTGCTTGCGGACTGCGCCACCGAGGAGGCGATAAAGGGGCTCGCCGGAAGCCTTTCCACGAAGATCCCACATCGCAATTTCGATCGCGCCGAACGCCTTCACGACCGATGAATCATCGGTGTTCTGAACGACCTGCCACGGTGGGACGCAGACCGCTTCGCACGACGCGATGTCGAGCGGGTCATGACCGATCAAGCGTTCGCCCATCGACAAGATATGGTGCAGCACGTCAGTGGAGGGAGATTCACCCAGACCGACCAGTCCCTGATCGGTTTCAAGCTCGATGATGATCTTGGAGGTCCCGGGATATTGCCCCGCCGACCACCAGAGTGGCCGTTCAAGTGGAATGTTGATCGGGGTGGCACGGAGGCCGGTGATCTTCATCGATGCCTTCCTTATGGCTGTTTCGCCTGAACATCCCAGGGGGCAACCCAATCGCCCGCGACACGAAGTTCTACACCTGCGTCGTCTTCGACAACCTTACAAACCGTCATTTCGCCGGCGTCGAGGCCATATCGCTCACCGGCTTCGCGGAAACGCGCATGGGTGGCGTCGAGCATCTCGGAACGGGTGCCGGTCTGGTCCATCAGTTCCTTGATCAGGCCGAGATCCTTGAGACACAGCCTGATCGGAAACGAAGGATCGTAATGACCAGCAAAGATCGACGGTACGTCATGCTGCATCACGAAACTGTCGGCCGCGCCGCCTTTCATGACCTCCCACCAGACATCGGGTTCAAGACCGGCCTGCTTCGCGCAGACCATGGCCTCGCCGATCGCCGCGGCATGAACCTTCCATAGCTGGTTGTTGACCAGCTTCGCCACATAGCCGTTTCCGTAGCGCCCGACCTTGCGAAGCTCGCCCATCGCTTCGATCACCGGTCGCGCTGCCTCCACGTCGGCGTCGTCGCCACCGACGAACATAGGCATGTCGCCGCGGATCGCGGCATCGACCGAGCCGGTGACTGGTGCGTCAACTGGCCGGCCGCCTGCGGCAACGAATGGCTTGACCAAGTCACGCATGAAGCGCGGTGAGGACGTGGTCATGTCGACCCATATCTTGCCAAGGCAATTGCCCCTGAGCAGTCCCTCTGGACCGTTAAGGACCGCATCAAGATGCGGCGGTCCGAAGACCATGGAGACGACGCAGTCGACCCGGTCGATCATGTCGCGAGGACTTTCGACCCAGGTCGCGCCCATGGCGATATGGTCAGCGGCGGCCTCACGGCGGAGATCGAAAACGCTGGTTTCGAAGCCGGCGCGGATGATGTTCTTCGCAGCGTTGCCTCCCATTGTCCCGAGGCCAATGACCCCAATTTTCATGACCCTCTCCACCAGTCCGTTTGCCATGAAGCTAGACCGAAACGCGGCAATTGATAAAACGAGAACTGCGGATCGCTGCTATTGGATTTCTTAATCGTGCCAGACATCGACATGAAGCTTCTCCGATCGTTCCTGTCTGTGGCAGCAGAGCGCAACTTCTCGCGGGCTGCGGATCGGCTGGGCTACTCGCAGGGCACTCTATCGTTGCGCATCCAGAACCTCGAACGCATGCTGGACATACGGTTGTTCAACCGGGACTACCATTCCGTGGAACTGACACTGGCCGGCCGCGAGCTGCTGCCTCAGGTCCAAATCCTCGTCGACCAGCACGACATGCTGTTCGACCGCATCCACGGATCGAAAGTGGCCGGCAGCGTGAAGCTCGGCATCGCCGAGGACTATGTCCAGACGACATTGTCGCGGCTGATGCGCGTGGTCGGCGGCTCGTTCCCCAGCATTGAACTCAACACGACCGCGATGCTCAGTGCCAGGCTCTCAAGCCTGGTCGAAGCGCGGGGCCTCGATCTAGCCATCGTCTCACTGCCGACGCCGCTCAGCCAGGCGACGGTGCTCAGCCGGCCACGGCTCGTCTGGGTGGCCGCGCCGGATTTCGTCGCCGACCCGTCGAAGCCATGGCCATTGGCGCTCTATCCGGCGGGCTGCGTGTTCAAGGCCGCCGCGCTCGCCGCCCTGAAGCAGAACGGCATTCGCCATCGTGAGGTCCTTAACAGTGCCAGCGGTGAGGTCATCAAGTGCGCCGTCAGCTCGGCGACGGCCATTTCCGTGATGGCCGAGGGCACAGTTCCCAACGACTTCGTCGTCCTGGATAAGGCTGCCGGCCTGCCTGATCTGCCTGACACCTGCATCCAGTTACTAGAGCGGGCCGATGGGCTTTCGCGGGCAGCCCAACACGTAAAGGCCTCGATCGTAAAGCTGGTCGGTGCATGACAACCGGCCGTGATTTCGCAGTTGAAAGTTCAGAGCAAATTGGGCGCGGTGTCGCAGTTTCGGACCACTTGGCGTCCGTTTCTTCAGTTTGTCGCCTGTGACCCGCCAGTCCGCTTTCCACCCCACAGCGGCGCGACAGGCACACCGTCTCGCGCACCAAAAGCGGCCATCCGCGTTTCAGCGGATGATCGCTCAACGTCAGATTTCGGTCCGCTCTGCCAGGAACAGCGCATCCTCGACGTCGACACCAAGATACCGGACAGTGTTCTCAATCTTGGAATGACCGAACAGTATCTGGATGGCGCGGATGTTGCCCGTCGCCTTGTAGATCATCGACGCTTTCGTGCGACGCAGCGAATGTGTGCCGTACTCCTCCGGCCGCAAGCCGATCGCGGTCACCCACTCGTCGACCAATCGCGCGTATTGCCTCGTACTCATGTGGTTTGAATGGTCGACCCGGCTCGGGAAGGCATAGTCCTCCACTGTGCCGCCACGCCGTTCGAGCCACGCCAGCAGGCTCGCTCGTACATCGCTGGTGATCTCGAACTGGACCGGCCTTCCTGTCTTTTGCTGGACGACAATCGCGCGAGTTCTGATATCCGGGCCCGCGACCACATCACGAATCCTGATCTTGACCAGGTCGCAGCCACGAAGCTTGCTGTCGATTGCAAGATCGAATAGCGCCCGATCTCGAACGCGCCTTCGGGAGCGTTCGTAGGGCCGCGCAAACGCCGCTCAACATGGTGCTTGAAGCAACCTGAGAATCAACTGGCGAAGCCGCGCGCAACAGAATG
>JAEYTV010000085.1 GCA_023433855.1 Pseudomonadota bacterium
GATCTCCATAGCGAACAGACAGGATAGAACAATGTCTCGTATCGGTAAGAAGCCCGTTCAGGTTCCTGCAGGAGTCACGGCCTCGGTTGACGGTCAGAAAGTGACTGCCAAGGGCCCGAAGGGCGAGCTGTTTTTCGTCGCTAACGACGAGATCAAGCTGGAACTCAAGGATAACGCCGTGTCGGTGACCCCGGTCAACGACAGCAAGGATGCTCGCTCGAAGTGGGGCATGTCCCGCACGATGATCGAAAGCATCTTCAAGGGTGTCAAGGACGGCTACGAGCGCAAGCTCGAAATCAACGGCGTCGGTTACCGCGCGGCCATGCAGGGCAAGAACCTGCAGCTGTCGCTCGGGTTTAGCCACGACGTGGTGTACGAGCCGCCGCAGGGTATCTCCATCGCGGTGCCCAAGCCAACGGAAATCCTTGTGACCGGCATCAGTAAACAGCAGGTCGGTCAGGTAGCCGCGGAAATCCGCGAATACCGCGGTCCGGAGCCCTATAAGGGCAAAGGCGTCAAGTACGCTGAGGAACGGATCGTCCGCAAGGAAGGCAAGAAGAAGTAAGGACGCGGAATCATGGCCACAAGGAAAGAAGCACTCAGCAAGCGTGCGAGCCGTGTTCGCCGTCAGATCAGGAAGGTCGCAAACGGCCGTCCGCGTCTGTCGGTACACCGCTCCTCGAAGAACATCTATGCCCAGATCATCGACGACGTCGCCGGCCGCACGCTCGCAGCCGCATCGACCCTCGATGCTGGCCTGCGCTCGTCGCTGAAGACCGGTGCTGACACTGCAGCTGCCGCTGCTGTCGGCAAGCTGGTTGCAGAGCGGGCCGGCCAGGCAGGCGTGAAGGAAGTCGTGTTCGATCGCGGCGCCTTCATCTACCACGGCCGCATCAAGGCTCTGGCCGAAGCTGCCCGCGAAGGCGGTCTGAGCTTCTAAGAACTTTGCCCGGCTCCGCTTCGTGTGGTGCCGGGCACTGGCGGCTTTGCCGCATCGCAATCCCCCAGGGGATCAAACGTAATCTGCCGATTGCACCCGGAAAAGAAAAAGGAAAAGGACAATGGCACAAGAAAGAAGAGGTTCTCGCGACGATCGCCAGAACCGCGACGAACGCGACAGCGAATTCGTAGACAAGCTGGTCGCTATCAACCGCGTCGCTAAGGTCGTCAAAGGCGGCCGTCGCTTCGGTTTCGCCGCTCTCGTCGTCGTCGGCGACCAGAAGGGCCGGGTCGGCTTTGGTCATGGCAAGGCACGCGAAGTGCCGGAAGCCATCCGCAAGGCGACTGAATCTGCAAAGCGCGACCTGATTTTCGTACCGCTGCGCGACGGGCGTACGCTGCATCACGATGTCAACGGCCGCCATGGCGCCGGCAAGGTTCTGCTGCGCTCCGCCAAGGCTGGTACGGGTATCATCGCCGGCGGCCCGATGCGCGCCGTCTTCGAAACCCTCGGCGTTCACGACGTCGTGGCCAAGTCGACCGGATCATCGAATCCCTACAACATGGTCCGCGCCACGTTCGACGCTCTGAAACACCAGGTACACCCGAAGGATGTAGCGGCACAGCGCGGCATGAAGTATGCAACGCTGCAGGCACGCCGCGCCGCTTCTGGCAATGCCACGGAAGAATAAGAGGAGTCTGACCCATGGCCAAGGCTACGAAGAAGACCGAAGCAAAGACGGTTACCGTTGAACAGATCGGTAGCCCCATCCGCCGCCCGGCCGTACAGCGCGCAACGCTGATCGGTCTCGGCCTTAACAAGATGCATCGGACCAGCACCCTGGAAGACACTCCTTCCGTTCGCGGCATGATCCGGGCTGTCCAGCATCTCGTTCGCGTCGTCGACGAGAAGTGAGACGGAGGAAGACACCATGAAACTGAATGAGATCAAGGATAACGACGGTGCCTGCAAGGACCGTATCCGCGTAGGTCGCGGTATCGGCTCCGGCAAGGGCAAGACCGGCGGACGGGGCGTCAAGGGCCAGAAGGCTCGCTCGGGCGTTTCGATCAACGGCTTCGAAGGCGGTCAGATGCCGATCTATCGGCGGCTCCCGAAGCGCGGCTTCAACAACATCTTTGCATCCGAATACGTGACCGTTTCTCTCGGCCGTATTCAGACGGCAATCGATGCGGGCAAGCTCGATGCAGCCGCAACGATTGATGCGGCTGCCCTCCAGGCTGCCGGCGTCATCCGCCGTCCCAAGGACGGTGTTCGCGTCCTGGCGGACGGCGAACTGAGCGCGAAGGTATCGATCGAAGTTGCCGGTGCTTCCAAGGCTGCTGTCGAAAAGATCGAAAAGGCTGGCGGCTCGGTGAAGCTGCTGGCTGCTGCCGAAACTGCCGCAGAGTAAAACGTTTAAAATCGCCCGGACTGTGCTTCACACCGGGCGATTTTATGTCCATATGTGAGCCTCACGATCAGGCGGCTGAACGGCGCCGATCATACGAAAACGGGTGAGGCATCCGATTGCGCGCCGCAATCTCCACGCCCGGTTTTTGAACCAGAATTTGCGACCGCTTTCCGGGCCTGGCACATTCCGCCGACGGAGACTGGTCGGGCGGAGAAATGCATGGCTTCTGCAGCGGAACAACTTGCCTCCAATCTGAACTTTTCCACTTTCGCCAAGGCGGAGGATCTCAAGAAGCGGCTGTGGTTTACCCTTGCAGCGCTTCTCGTTTACCGACTCGGCACGCACATCCCGCTTCCGGGGCTGAATCCGGAAGCCTATGCCCAGGCCTTCCGTGGGCAGGCCGGCGGGATCCTCGGCCTCTTCAACATGTTTGCGGGCGGCGCTGTGGAGCGCATGGCGATCTTCGCGCTTGGCATCATGCCCTACATCTCGGCGTCGATCATCGTGCAGCTGATGACGTCCGTCGTCCCCTCTCTCGAGAACCACAAGAAGGAAGGGGAGGCGGGTCGCAAGATCATCAACCAGTACACGCGTTACGGCACAGTCATTCTCGGAACGCTGCAGGCCTACTTCATTGCAGTCGGTCTCGAAAGCGGCCAGGGGATCGTGACGGATCCGGGCTGGTTCTTCCGTATCTCCACCGTGGTGACACTGCTTGGCGGCACCATGTTCCTGATGTGGCTGGGTGAGCAGATCACCTCTCGCGGTATCGGCAACGGCATTTCGCTGATCATCTTCGCCGGCATCGCAGCCGGCCTTCCGACGGCGCTGGCTGGCACGCTGGAGCTTGGTCGCACCGGTGCGCTTCCGACGGCACTGATTCTCACGGTGATCGTGGTTGCCATCGGCGTTATCGCTCTGATCGTCTTCGTCGAGCGCGCCCAGCGTCGCCTTTTGATTCAGTATCCGAAGCGCCAGGTCGGCAATCGGATGTTCCAGGGCGATACGTCGCATCTGCCGTTGAAGCTGAATACCGCCGGCGTCATACCCGCCATCTTCGCGTCTTCGCTGCTTCTGTTGCCTGCCACCGCCGCAGGCGTTGCCGGCAACAGCGAACTCCCGAATTGGGCAACGATGATCATCTCGGCGCTTGGCCACGGCCAACCGCTTTTCATGCTTCTTTATGGCCTGCTGATCGCGTTTTTTGCCTTCTTCTACACGGCGATCGTCTTTAACCCGAAGGACACCGCCGATAACCTGAAGAAGCATGGTGGCTTCATCCCCGGCATCCGTCCGGGCGAGCGCACCGCCGAATACATCGATTACGTGCTGACCCGTATCACGGTGATCGGTGCGATCTACCTCGTCTTCGTCTGCATTCTGCCGGAGTTTCTGGTGGCACGTACGGGAGTACCATTAGCCCTTGGTGGTACTTCGCTTTTGATCGTCGTCAGTGTAACGCTCGATACGGTTGCACAGATCCAGGGGCATCTCATTGCGCAGCAGTATGAGGGTCTGATCAAGAAGTCGAAACTGCGCGGAGGAAAGAGGGGACGATGAGACTTATATTCTTGGGGCCACCCGGCGCCGGCAAGGGGACGCAGGCAAAGCTGCTGACCGAACGGTACGGGATTCCGCAGCTTTCCACCGGTGACATGTTGCGCGCCGCCAAGGAAGCGGGAACCGAGATCGGGCTGAAAGCCAAGGCTGTCATGGACGCCGGCCAGCTGGTATCCGACGATATCGTCAATGCCATCGTAGCCGAGAGAATCACCGCAGACGACTGTGCCAGGGGGTTCATCCTTGAT
>JAEYTV010000120.1 GCA_023433855.1 Pseudomonadota bacterium
GTTCTCTTCTAGATGATCGCCTCAGCGCTTGATCGACGCCGTGCTGCAGGGATCCACACCATAAGCGGGCGCGCACTCAATCTTGCCGGCGGCGCCTGTTTTCGGAGCGATGAAGGATCCTGCCAGAATGATCAGTGCTGAACATGCAAAGAAAAGGGCGATGGGCTTGCCCATGAAGGAATGCCTTTCAATGGAGGATCTGGTTGTCACGATGGCTTTAGTGTCGGCCGGGAGCTTTAGTGCCCGCATTCGGACGATTCAATAAGGGATTTTGCTGAACGGGCCGTTAACGCCACTCGGGGGGGCACTGCGGCCTTTGTGCCACATCCCCGTCAGGCGATGTGGCATGAGAACGGCCCTCCACGCGGCGCTCACCGCGTTCGGGACTCTCCCGGCGGGTGGAGAAGGCGGAGTGTCAGGCAGCGCGTCCGGATCCCGTGTACTGCCCCTGGGGACGGTACTGGACGAGATAGGATGGCAGAACCGAAGCCACCATCGCCGGTTTGATCCCCATTCCTGCCAGCGTCCGCCCTTCCTTGGCGGCGGCCTCGGAAACCACGTTGTCGACCTTCAGCAGCTTGACCTGATCGGAGGTGATCGGTGGCCGGACGAAAGGAATGAGCGACGCGACGCTACCCAGCAGCGAGGCCACTCCGAATGGCAGCGAGACGAGCGGCTTGCTGCGGTTGGTGACCGAAAGCATGGTCTCGAGACACTGGCGGAAGGTCATGACTTCCGGTCCGCCCAGTTCGTAGGTCACCCCGGGCGTGATCGTGCCGTCGACAGACCGGGCAACGGCTTCGGCGACATCTTCCACGTACACGGGCTGGAACTGCGTGCTGCCACCGCCGATGAGCGGCAGAAACGGAAAGGTCTTGGCCATCGAGGCGAATTTGTTGAAGAAGCTGTCTTCCGGTCCGAACATGATCGAGGGGCGCAGGATGACCGCATCCGGAACCGCTGCGCGGATTGCCGCCTCGGCGCGGCCCTTGGTCCGTGCGTAGGAGGATTCAGAAGCCGTGTCTGCGCCGATCGCGGAGATGTGTGTAACCTGGGCGCCGGCAGCGCGCGACGCGTCGGCGATCGAGCGCGCTCCGAAATCCTGCACTGCTTCAAAGGTATTACGACCTGCTTCAAACAGGATGCCGACGCAGTTCACCACGTGGCTGGATCCTTCGACGGCACGGAAGACGGACTCGCGATAGCGGAGGTTTGCCTGCACCAGGGCGATCTGTCCCACATATCCGGCGGGCAGCAGGAAGCCGGCAAGATCGGGACGCCTCACGGCGACCCGAATGCGATAACCCCGCTTGGCCAGTGCACGCACCACATGCCTGCCGAGAAAACCTGATCCTCCGAAAACGGTGACAAGTGGCGGAAGGTTGCTGACGGTCATGGCATGCTCCGGGAGCCGATAAGGAAGGTCGGATGCTCTTTAGCCGAATCATGGCGTTGGTGGAAGTGTCTCCGCTGACGCATCCCGTCACCTTGCCATTTGGTCATACGCCCTCCACCACGACCATCTCGGCGTCTGCCACTTCCTGCCGGATCTTGGCGGCAACCTGGTACTCCGGTGAGTGATAGCAGTCCACCGCCGCCTGCACGGACGGGAATTCGATGACGACGTTTCGGGCACGCGCCGCCCCTTCAAGTTCCGTGGCGGCGCCGCCGCGCGCGAGGAAGTTGGCGCCATATTTCTCGAATGCGGGTTTGGCCGCTGCCACATAATCCTTGTAGCGTTCCGCATCACGGACGTCGACGCGGGCAATCCAGTAACCTTTTGCCATAAAGATCTCCTCCAGGTTCTGTAGATGAGCGTGACTTCAGACAAATCGGTTGGCAAGTCAATATGATGGATCGGTACCGGAATCTGGCGATATCTGCCGTGAGTGCGCTCTCGTTTCTGTGCGGGGCCCTTCCCCGCTCCGCCGAAGCTGCTCCGTGCGCCCCGGAAGTCTATGCTGCACTGCGCCTTCCTGCATCCGCCCAGACCCAGCCGCTGGAGATTGCCTGTGACTTGTCGCTATCAGGGTCGGACATCGTCACCATGCCGGTTGCCTTCTCTGGCAGTGCCGCGTCGGGAGCGACGCTGGATTGCCAGGGAGGAGTTCTTGACGGCACCGTGGCACGAGCGCGGACCGTGCTCGTCCGCTCAATCCGCAGGCCGGATGGACACTGGGATGCGCCGCACGACGTTTCGATCCGCAACTGCACGATCAATGGCGATGTCCGTATCCAGGGCCTGGGTGCAAACGGAGAGGCGGAGGAGGTGCGCCTCTCGTCCTTGTCGCCTGGGCACACCGCGCGGGCTCAGGCCGCGGCTCCGGGTCGCATCATGCTTGACAACATTACCTTCGTGGCCAATGGAGCCATTCCGCTCTACGTGGCGCCGGGCGTCACCGAAGTCACGGTGAGAGGTTCGCGCTTTAGCGGTCGCACGACATCGACCGCCGTTTATCTTGACGCGGAATCCGCACGAAATCGGATCACGGGCAACCTGTTCGATATTCAGACGAGCATGCGCGAGATGATCGCCGTGGATGGCTCGGCCGACAACATCATCGACGGCAATATCTTCGAGAATCCTCTGGGGGGTGGGGTCTTTCTCTACCGGAACTGCGGTGAGGGCGGAACGATCCGCCACCAGGCGCCGCAGCGAAACATCATCTCCGGCAACACGTTCCGCTATCTGAATTTCTGGGCCGCTCGCCCTGCTGTCTGGCTCGGAAGCCGCCAGGGAGCACGAGCATACTGCTTCTCCAGCCCGGATAGCCCTTTCGGTAGCGGGGTGAGTGCAATGGATTACGCCCGGTACAACAGCGTTGTCGGCAATCGCTTGCCGGGAGGGACGGCGCGCCTGATCGTCGATCAGGACGAAAATAACACCGTTGTCGATAACCGCTAGGCTTGAAGGGCCGCCTGCATCTCCGAGAGAATGGCCTCCGCCGCCTGTTTCGGTTCCCGCGCCTTGACGATCGGTCTGCCAACGACCAGGTGGCTAGATCCGGCGCGCAGCGCGTCCGCAGGCGTCATGATCCGCTTTTGGTCACCGGCGTCCGCCCCTGCCGGTCGGATTCCGGGGGTCACCACCGCGAGCTCCTGCCCTACGATCTTGCGCACTGCGGAGGACTCCTGCGCCGAGCAGACAATGCCGCCCATGCCGGCAGCCAAGGCCTGCTCCGCGCGCCGCAGTACCATCGTATGGGGGTCGTATTCGTAGCCTGCATCGAGCAGATCCCGCTCATCCATGGACGTCAGGACGGTGACGGCCAGCAGGCAAAGGTCGGATCCTTTTGCGGCGTCTGCGGCTGCCCGCATAGCCTTCGGATAGGCATGCAGGGTCAGCATGGCCATGCCCATCTTGGCGATGTTCTCGACGCCTTTCGCCACCGTGTTGTCGATGTCGAGCAACTTCATGTCGAGGAAGATCTTCTTGCCGTCGCGCGCCAGGTCGCGCGCAAGATCGAGGCCGCCTGCAAAGGCGAGTTGATAGCCGATCTTGTAGAAGGATACCGTATCCCCAAGCAGGGCGACCATCTTCTCCGCTTCTGCAACCGTGGGGATGTCGAGGCCGACGATCAGGCGATCGCGTGCGTTCATGTCGTTGCTCCCTGCCATGTCTCGATTGGCATCCAGTCGCATGAGATCGTCCGGTCCGCAAGGCTGAAGCAGAAGAGATTTCCGCCGCCACCCGGCTGGTCCCGGTTTCGCGCGATGGGTCCGCCGGCGAGATGGCATTTCAGCAGCGTTCCGACGCCTCCGTGGCCGATGAAGGCGATGGGTACCCGAGGGTCATGAGCGGCGAGGATCCGATTGACGGCGGAAATGATGCGCGCCTGCGCGTCGACGGCACGTTCCCAGCCATGGAAGCTTTCGCTCGGATGGGCGAAGAACCAGTCGGCCGCCTTCTCGAATTCCGGCGGCGGCAGGAAACCGGTCGCCGAGCGGTCGTTCTCGTGCGTGTCTTCGGCGATTTCGACTGCCGCGCCCGATGCCGCCGCAAGGATTCCGGCTGTTTCGAGGGCCTTGACCTCTCCGCTGGCAACGATCCGGACGAGCGCCTTCGCCCAGGCAGAGCCGGCGGCTTGCTCGGTCCGCAACCGGCCGACATCGGACAGGCCCCACCGCGGTACCGGCACATCCGGTTCGATCCGGACCTGCGGGTGAGTGATGTAGAGTGCGAAGGTCACGATCAGCCGCGGCTGTAGGTCCAGAGCTGTGCTGGCGGAATGTTGCGGACCACGAAATCGAAGTGCTTTATCCTGTAGCGGTCCGGGTTGGCGATGATCGGCGAGATGGGCCCGTAGGTGATCTGTACCACTGGACGGCCAGGCGGGATCCGGTCGAGCAGGTCTTCAAGCAGCGCGATCCGCCGCTCCATGGGGAAACTTAGGAGCGGGATGGCGGAGACGACGCTGTCGAAGGTCCGGTCCTTCCATTGTCCCAGGATCTTGCCGAGGCTGAAGGCATCGCCGTTGATGAAGTTGACGCCTGGAAAGGTCCGCAGGAGGTGCTGGTAAAACTCCGTGGAATATTCAACTGACACCAGATTTTCCGGAGCGACCCCATGACCGAGGATCGCCTTGGTGATGATGCCTGTGCCGGGGCCCAGTTCCAGAACCGGCAAGCCTGAACTCGCGTTGACCACGTCTGCCATCCGTTTCGCGGTGACGGAAGAGGTCGGCAGAATTGCCCCCACCTGCTTGGGCCCTTCGATCCATCCCTTGAAGAACCGGATCTCCTCGTCGAACTTGCGGCCAAGCCGTTCCTTCAAGCGCAGTTCCACCCGTCTATCCTCCCTCGCATGACTCATCAGGAGTCATGCCGCAAATCTAGAAAAAAATGTCGCATCAAGCAAATGGCAAAAAAAGGGCGGCCTTGGAAGCCGCCTCGATGGTCTAGACGCGCATTGGCATCAATACGTAAAGCGCATCGTCGCCCGCGGTGTCGCGCACCAGGGTAGGGGACCCGGCATCGGCCAGCATGAATATGGCGTCTTCTCCCGAGAGCTGAGCCGTGATGTCGAGGAGGTACTTGGCGTTGAAGCCAATTTCCATCGGCTCGCTCTCATATCCCACCGCGACTTCCTCCGTGGCGCTCCCGGAGTCGGGATTGTTGACGGTGAGGAGTAGCTGGCCGTCCGAAAGGGACAGTTTTACCGCCCTGCCGCGCTCCGACGAGATGGTCGAGACGCGATCGACCGCCCGCGTAAAGCTGTCGCAATCAACCCGCATTTCCTTGTCGTTCCCCGTCGGGATCACGCGCTGGTAGTCCGGGAAAGTGCCGTCGATCAGTTTGGAGGTAAGGACGATCGTGCCGATGGTGATGCGGATCTTGGCATCCGACACTTCGACGGTGACCACCGCTTCCGGATCGTCGACCAGCTTCTGCAACTCGCCGACTGTCTTCCGCGGGATGATGATGCCGGGCATGCCTTCCGAACCCGACGGGGCCTGTACGTCGGCGCGCGCCAGGCGGTGACCGTCGGTCGCGACGGCGCGCAGCTTCAGGTCGCCTCCCGCCTCGATCGTGTGGAAGAAGATGCCGTTCAGATAATAGCGTGTCTCCTCTGTGGAGATCGCGAACTGGGTCCGGTCGATCAGCATCTTGAGATCGGCCGCCTTCAGCTTGAACGTGTGCGTGAAGCTGCCGGCCGTCAGATCCGGGAAATCCGACTCCGGCAGGCACTGCAGCGAGAACTTCGACCTGCCGGATTGCACGGTCATCGAGCCGCCATCCGGGTTCGTGGCAAGCAGCACTTCAGACCCATCGGACAGTTTGCGCACGATTTCGTAAAGCAGATGAGCAGGCACCGTAGTGGCGCCGGCATTCTCGACCATTGCCGCCAGAGACTCGGTGATCTCCAGATCGAGGTCCGTTGCCTTGAGGTCCAGTGTATTGCCCGAAGCGCGCATCAGGACGTTGGACAAAATCGGAATGGTGTTCCGCCGCTCCACCACGCGGTGGACGTGGTTCAGCGATTTCAGGAGATTGGAACGCTCAAGAGTAATACGCATTGGACGCTATCGCTTTCGACCGTGGGGTCCGGCAGGGCGGGACCGTGATATTCTGGCGGCTGACGACCAGCCGGATGATGTGGACGCGCAAAATGGCAGACAAATCCGCCTGAAAGCAAGAGCCGACCCGATCCGAGGTCGGCATTTTCGAGCCCGCTGCCTTTAATGCACACAGAAATCTTGGACGGGCTTTACTTGCCGAAGGCGGGCCGCTCCCGCATAACAGGGGCATGAGTATCCGACGCCGCGTGACATCCAGTGACCGATGACCTGAAGAACCAGCGCGGCTTTCGCGTCGCCAATACCTTCGTGCCCGCCCGGCCTTTGGAGCCGGCACTCTATCTGGTTGCGACCCCTATCGGCAACCTTGGTGACATTACGCTTCGAGCGCTGGAAACGCTAGCGGGTGCCGACGTGCTTGCCTGCGAGGATACCCGGGTGACGCGCGTGCTGCTCGACCGCTACGGCATCGTCAATCGGCCCTTCGCCTATCACGAACATAACGCGGACGAGGCGGGCGGACGATTGCTTGCAGCCCTGCAGGAAGGCAGGTCCGTCGCCGTCGTCTCGGACGCGGGAACACCGCTGATTTCCGATCCCGGCTACCGGCTCGGCCAGATGGCGATCGAGGCAGGTCACAAGGTGGTTCCCGTTCCCGGCGCGTCAGCGCCCTTGGCAGCCCTTGTCGGGTCAGGGATGCCCTCGGACACATTCCTCTTTGCCGGTTTCCTGCCCACCAAGGACAAGGCGCGGCGGGAACGGCTCGCCGAACTCTCCAAGGTGCCCGCAACCTTGATCTTCTTTGAGTCCCCGCACCGGATCGCTTCAGCGCTGGCTACGGCCGCCGATGTGCTTGGCGGTGGGCGCGGCGCCTGCGTCTGCCGCGAGATGACCAAGGCCTTCGAGGAGTTCCGCCGGGGCACATTGGACGATCTTGCAGGCTATTATGGCGGGGATCGCGTCGTGAAAGGCGAGATCGTCCTCTTGCTCGCACCGCCCACCGAGGAGCAGCCGGGGCAAGCGGAGGTCGACGCCCTGTTGCGGGAGCTTTCCGCCGCCATGCCTCTCGCCAAGGCCGCAGCCGAGGCTGCCCGGGTGACCCGGTTGCCGCGCAAGGACCTCTACCAGCGGCTTCTGGAGTGGAAGAAGGGTGATGGCGAAAGAGAGTGACGCAACCGGCCAACGTCGCGACGGCGAGCGGCAGCGGCGTCAACGGCAGAGGGCACAGCGGCGAGGCCGGCTCTCGGAGTTTTTCGCGGCGCTTTTCCTTCTTGCCAAGGGTTACCGGATACTGGCGGTCCGTTATCGCACCAAACTTGGCGAAATAGACCTTATCGTCCGCAAGCGGGACCTTGTCGTCTTCGTCGAGGTGAAGGCACGGCTCGGTGAGCACGAGGCGATCGATGCCGTCTCGGTGGCTTCGCAGCACCGCATTCGCGCTGCAAGCGACCTCTGGCTGTCCCGGCGAAGGGACGCCGCAACGTTGTCGCAGCGCTACGACATCGTCGCTGTGTTGCCGCGCCGCCTGCCGCGACATTTTCCTGATGCGTTCTAATAACAAAGGCGGAGGGTTGTTCTGTTAAAAAAGTGACATAAAACTGTAAGGTTGGTGTCATGGGAGGACCCTATTGGAGGCCTGGCACCAATCAAGGTGGAGGACATACAATGTTGAAAACGCTTTCGATGGCCGCTGTTGCGGTAGCACTGTCCACGTCGTCGTCGCTTGCCGCGACCGAGGTGACCTGGTGGCATGCGATGGGTGGCGAACTCGGCAAGAAGCTCGAGGAGATAGCCCAGAAATTCAACGAAACTCAGAGTGATTACAAGGTCGTCCCTGTTTACAAGGGAAGCTATCCGGAGACGTTGACTGCGGCGATCGCGGCTTTCCGCGCAAACCAGCAGCCCGCAATCGTTCAGGTATTCGAGGTTGGTACGGGCACGATGATGGCGGCCAAGGGCGCGGTCTATCCGGTGTACAAGCTGATGGCCGACGAAGGCGAGACCTTCGACCCGAAGACGTTCCTCGCCCCGGTGACGGGCTATTATTCGGACACGGACGGCAACATCCTGTCGCTGCCCTTCAACTCCTCGACGCCGATCCTCTATTACAACAAGGATGTCTTCAAGAAGGCCGGCCTTGATCCGGAAGTAGCGCCAAAGACCTGGAAGGAGGTCGAGGAGTTCTCCAGGAAGATCGTCTCCTCCGGCGCTGCCAAATGCGGCTTCACCTCGGCCTGGATCACCTGGGTCCAGACGGAAAACCTGTCGGCGATTCACGACAAGCCGTTCGGCACCCTGCAAAACGGCTTCGGCGGCGTCCAGTCCGAGTTCAGCTTCAATGGTCCGCTGCAGGTCAAGCATTGGGCAAACCTGAAGAAGTGGCAGGACGAAGGCCTGTTCAAATATGGCGGTCCGGTTGCCGGCGACCAGGCGGCGACCATGTTCTATGCGCAGGAATGTGCCATCACCATGAACTCCTCCGCCGGCCGGGCAGGGGTCATCAACAACGCCAAGGACTTCACTCCGGGCTTTGCACCGTTGCCCTATTACGACGATGAGATCCAGGAGCCGAAGAACTCCATCATCGGTGGCGCTACCCTCTGGGTGCTCAACGGCAAGGACAAGGAAACCTACAAGGGCGCTGCCAAGTTCTTCAGCTACCTTTCGAACCAGGACGTCCAGGCGGATTGGCACCAGTTCACCGGTTACCTGCCGATCACCAATGCCGCCTACGAGCTTGGAAAGACCCAGGGTTATTATGAAAAGAACCCCGGTTCGGACGTCGCCATCACGCAGATCACCCGCGGCACCCCTTCCGAAAACTCCAAGGGTGTCCGCTTCGGTAACTTCACCCAGGTTCGCACGATCGTCGACGAGGAGTTCCAAGCTCTTCTGGCAGGCAACAAGGACGCCCAGCAGGCGCTCGACAGTGCCGTAAAGCGCGGCAACGCGCTGCTGCGGGAGTTCGAGGCCGCAAACTCCAACTGATCGTCCCGATCACACGCACGGGGGCCGGTATTCGCCGGCCCCCGTCTCCGACATGCTGCGGTGAGGGACGAAATGGACACCAAGAGGACTACCTTCGACAATCGGTTGCTGCCCTATCTTCTGCTGGCGCCGCAGCTTGCCATCACGTTGATCTTCTTCATCTGGCCCGCGGCGCAAGCGGTGAAATCATCCTTCGAAAGAGAAGATCCCTTCGGGCTGTCAACTGTCTTCGTGGGCCTTTCCCACTACCAGAGGCTGCTGGCTGATCCGAATTATCTGGATTCCTTGTGGCGTACGGCGATCTTTGCGGTGTCGGTGACCTTTCTCGCAATGGTGCTTGGTCTTGCCTTCGCGGCTGCTGTGGATCGTCTTGCCCGAACGGCACGGATCTACACCACGCTGCTCGTCTGGCCCTATGCCGTGGCTCCGGTCGTGGCGGGCGTTCTGTGGTGGTTGCTCTTCAACACGTCGACAGGTCTTCTCC
>JAEYTV010000142.1 GCA_023433855.1 Pseudomonadota bacterium
GACCTGGACGATATCCGGCCGGTAGGGTGGCGACGCGTGGCTGAGTTGCGCCTGCATCTCGGTCGCACAGAGCTGGCCAGCCCGTACCTCACGCGGAATGTTGCGCATTGCGGTTCTGGCGACAGGATCGTCGGTCTCGTTACGAGAATAAAGGGTTTTTGCTTCAGGAAGCTCGGCCCGGGTCGGGCTCGGCATCGTTTCCTGCGTGACATCTCCTTGTTCCGCGGCCGGGGGCGGCGGAACGATGTCTGCGTTCGTCTCTGATGGCGTCAGCGCTTCGCCTTGCCCCTCCTGCTGCTGCTGAGGAATGACGGTCGCGGTGTCTACCTCGGGCACATCGATATTGTCCGGCAGGGGAACACTCTGCTGGTTCTCACCCGAAGTCTGTTCTTGCGGCGGCTCTGCCGCGGCAGGCGTGGCAGGCTGACGCGGGCCGCCCTCTTCCGAGGCGCTGCCTGCTTCCGCCCTGCGCGGACCGCTGTCCTCATCTCCAAACTCGACAACCGGACGCAGGACCGGAACAGGACGAGGCGCCGCTTCATCATCGGCAGCAGGTTCTTCCGGCTGGTTTTCCCCAGGAGGCTCCGGCGGAGGCGGTGACGAAGGTGGCTCGGCGGCTTCGGCTTCTTGCGCCGGCGGCTCGGGCGGGGGCTGGAGTGGCTGCTCCGCGGGCTTTTCCTCTTGCTCCTCGGCTTCTGCCTCTGCCGCCGCCTGCTCCTCTGCCGGCTTTTCCGGAGGAGGTACTATCTCGACGGCGACACTTTCTTCCCGCTCAGGTTCGGGAAAGTCGACCGGCAGATGAAGAAACAGAACGGCTGCGAAGACGGCGTGCAGCAGGATCGAGAGCGCCATGCCCCTGCCCAATCCCGTGCGAGTCCGCTTTTCCACGTCATCCGTCATGACAGCGATGTAAGACGTCCGCAGGAAGGGATCGAGTCCTTGCGAGAAGAAAACACCATCAGGAAGATCCGCACTTCACAACAGACGGCGGCATAAGCCTTGTGAACGAAGATACCGAAGCTATGTTAGAAATCATGTCACAGGCTCACAGACGCGGAACTCGACCGGCACCTTCGCGGCAATCGTCCTTGGATCATGCGGCGCGCTGTGCCGTGGAAGAGAGCGCGCGATGAACCCCGCCATCCTGACCTATGGCTCGCTCGGGGCGGCGATCGTGCTGGAAGTGATCGGCACGACTTTCCTTCAGCAAAGCCAACAGTTCACGCGACCAGTGCCGACGGCTCTGATGGCGGTTTGCTATGCTGGCGCCTTCTATCTTCTGTCCATAACCCTTCGCACCATGCCAGTTGGCATAGTCTATGCGATCTGGAGCGGACTTGGCATCGTGCTCATTTCAGTCGTTGGGCTGGTGCTCTTCCGCCAGGCGCTTGATCTGCCGGCAATCATCGGCCTCGCATTGATCATTTGCGGCGTCGTGGTCGTGAACGTGTTTTCAAGTTCCGTCGGCCATTGACGCAGATGCTCCGATCGGTGCGGCTTGCTGCCTGTCAGCTTTCCATCTATGCACGCCGCCGGGTGCTGACGACGCAACCATCACGGACCGTCAGCCGCTTGGAGAGATTGCCGAATGAAGCTTGCGCGCCTTCCGGCCCGGTATGCCGGTGTTCTTATGCCCTTTGTGCTGTCTATCTTGATGACCTTCGTCGTTTCAGGCGTGGCCACCGTCAAGAACCTGGGGCTGACACCAGGATTCATGCATAACTGGATGTCGGCCTGGGCGTTGTCCTGGATAATCGCCTTTCCGACGCTCCTCGGCGCACTCCCTGTCACGCGACGCATCGTTCGCGCGCTGATCCAGCCCGCCTGATACAAGAAAAAACCCGGCAGGCCTGCGCCTCCCGGGTTATGCCATCGCAATCTGAGGCCAGATTAACTGTCGAGGAAGCTGCGGAGCTTGCGCGAGCGGCTCGGGTGCTTCAGCTTGCGCAGCGCCTTGGCTTCGATCTGGCGAATACGTTCGCGTGTGACCGAGAACTGCTGACCCACCTCTTCCAGTGTGTGGTCCGTGTTCATGCCGATACCGAAGCGCATGCGAAGAACACGCTCTTCACGCGGCGTCAGTGAGGCCAGAACGCGGGTTGTCGTTTCGCGCAGGTTTGCCTGGATGGCTGCGTCGATCGGCAAAAGCGCGTTCTTGTCCTCGATGAAGTCTCCCAGATGCGAATCCTCCTCGTCACCCACCGGGGTTTCAAGCGAGATCGGCTCCTTGGCGATCTTCAGGACCTTGCGCACCTTTTCGAGCGGCATGGCGAGCTTCTCGGCCAGTTCTTCCGGCGTGGGTTCGCGGCCGATCTCATGCAGCATCTGGCGTGATGTGCGGACGATCTTGTTGATCGTCTCGATCATGTGCACGGGAATGCGGATCGTGCGGGCCTGGTCCGCGATTGATCGCGTGATCGCCTGTCGGATCCACCATGTCGCGTAGGTCGAGAACTTGTAGCCGCGACGATACTCGAACTTGTCCACTGCCTTCATCAGGCCGATATTGCCCTCCTGGATAAGGTCCAGGAACTGCAGGCCGCGGTTCGTGTACTTCTTGGCAATCGAGATCACGAGGCGAAGGTTTGCTTCGACCATCTCCTTCTTCGCGATTCGCGCTTCTCGCTCGCCCTTCTGCACCATGTGCACAATGCGCCGGAATTCACCTATCGAGATGCCCGTCTCGGTCGCAAGATTCTGGATCTCCTGGCGAAGGTCGCGAATCCTCTGGTTCTCGCTGCGCGCAAATTCTTTCCAGCCGCGCCCGGCAAGATTGCTGATCGACTTCATCCAGTTTGGATCAAGTTCCGCGCCAAGATACTGCTCGACGAAGGAATCACGCGACACGCCATAGGATTCGGCAAGCGCGCGCAGACGTCCCTCGTTCTGAACGAGACGCTTGTTGATGTCGTAGAGCTGCTCGACCAGAGCGTCGATCCGGTTTTGGTTGATCGACAGCGACTTGACCGCCGTGATCAGTTCATCCTTCAGTTCCTTGTAGCGACGCTCCTGCGCAGACGACAGCGTACCGGTCGCCGCCAGCCGCTGTTCGACCTGCTGGTCCTGCAGCTTGCGCAGTTTCTTGTAGGTGTCTGCAATCAGGTCCAGTGTTTCCATGACCTGGGGCCGCAATTCGGCTTCCATCGCGGCAAGAGAAAGATTGGACTCGTCGTCGTCCTCCTCCTCTTCCTCCATGGGCAGGCCCTCGCCGCCGACGGCAGTGATATCGTCGTCGTTGGCGGCAGACATGCGAGCCTTGCGGCTCTTTTCCTTCTCCTCGGCAGCCTTGCGGTCAGCCTCGATCTTCTCGGGACTCTGGAATTGCGGCGCAGCCTTTGCTTCCGGCCCGGAATAGGTGGTCTCGAGATCGATGATCTCGCGCAGCAGAGTCGTGCCTTCGTTCAGTTCGTCGCGCCAGAT